>NZ_JBEBKJ010000004.1:0-93305 GCF_040079455.1 Methyloglobulus sp.
AAAGGAGTTCATGGTCAATGCTTCCATCAAGCTGTGGGTAGCCCTGACTAATTCAACTACCTTCCTAGAGTACCAACGGAAATATATATGTATCTTTACATAAACACTCTCACTTAGTTTTTCAATAGACAAAAAAACTAATCCGGCTCTACTTTACAACTCCTGGTCGCATAAGAGCAAACACCTATCCGCCAAATAACCCTTTGAATATGCCCTTCGACAGATCCAAGACAAACAATGGCGGCTTGGTTCTGTTTGTCTTGAGCAACCATCAGACGAATCCATTCTAGAGCTCACTTAATGTTTCCCTGGTTCTAGCTTAACGCCTCGGCGTTCATGGGTAACATAGGCTTCAAAGCTATCATCTTCGGATCGTCCGCAGCCAAGGGTTGGCCTTCGAGCGGGTTTCTAAGACACCAGTTGATCATCTCCCAAAGCGGAACGACTTTAGCTAACTGCTTCTGAAACTTCGAATAAGTTTCGGGATGGATATTGGTCGCATTAGGATAGCATTGGGCGCGAGTACCCCGTTGCTGTCGAGGGTTGGACTCGTCCACAAGGAACTGCCTTCACCAACAGTTGCCATAAATTGCTCCTACCACCGCTTTACATCGGCATCGGTAAATTCATCTGCCGAAATACTGCTCGTAACCAGTCGGCAGCATCGACGATATTGCACACATCGCCGAAAAGCTTATCATTGCATGTGCTGAACCACGCACTCTCGATGGCCATGAGCTACACGTCGGCGCAAGTATCGGCATTAGCCTATATCCCGATGACGGGCAGGATATCGATGCACTAAGCCGCAATGCCGATGCGGCCATGTACCACGCAAAAGAATTAGGGCACAACAATTTCCAATTCTATAACCCGACCATGAATGTGCGCACCAGCGAACGTTTTGTTTTGGAGAACAGCCTTCGCCGGGCACTCAAGCAGAATGAATTCGTGCTTTTCTATCACCCCATTTTCGATTTAGCCACACAAAGCCTCATCGGATGTGAAGCGTTGCTGCGTTGGCAAGAGCTGGGGCGCGGCTTGTTGCTCCCCAGCGAGTTCCTTCCGCTGATCGAGGCTAGCGGACTGAACGTACCCATCAACCATTGGGTGTTGCAGGAAGCCTGCCGCCAGATCAAGGTCTGGCAATCACAGGGCTTGAACACGGTTCCGGTAGCGGTTAACCTGAGTGCGGCACAGTTTAAGCGCAGGGATTTTCTGTCCTCAGTAACTGAAACCTTAACCAATTCGGGGCTTGACCCGCACTATTTAGATCTGGATCTCACGGAAAGTATCGTAATGGGCGATGCCGAAACGGCTATCGGTATCCTGCGCAGCTTGAAGGAAATTGGCATCTCTATCTCCGTTGACGATTTCGGCACCGGTTATTCAAGCTTGAGCCATTTACGGCGCTTCCCCATTGATACGCTTAAGATCAACCAGTCGTTTGTACGCGACTTGACGACCGATGTGGACGATGCCGCGATCACCGCTGCGATAATCAGCATGGCCAAGAGCTTACGCCTACGGGTGGTGGCCGAGGACGTGGAAACGAAGGAACAACTCGATTTCCTGCGTGGTCAAGGCTGCGATTCGGTACAGGGCTTTTACTATTACCCGGCATTGCCTGCGGAAGAGTTTGCCCGGATTTTAGTTTAGGTTGCCTGGATAAAACCGCGTTAAAGCTACACAGGTAAACTTATCAATAAATTTGGTGGACAGGATTTGGGTAGCATGTACATGGCCTCTTCCGTATACGATTACATCATTGTCCGGAGATTTCTTCAAACAAATTCAATTGGTTAGGAATTCTCAGTTCCTCTGTATTGAATACTGTATTTGTATCCAAATTGTTTGAGTGGTTTTTTTTCGAATAGGGTCAGGCTTAAAATCTGTAGGATTGTGTAGAGTGAAGTTTCTGATTCCAGGCGTTTCTTGAGAATGGCGACGAGTACATAGACGGCGATGGCGATCCAGACTTGTGTCTTGACGGCACAACGGAAGTTCCAAAAAACGCCTTGATCCGCAGATGCTGCTTGATCCATCCTTCGGCCTTGCTCAGGACAGGATTGAAGAACAGCTCCACCTGCCAGCGGTAGCGATAAAGCTCGGCGATAGTCAGGGCTGGAAGATCGAAGTTGTTGGTAAGAAAGACCAGCAATTTGTCGTTCTTGGCATCGTAGAACTTCACCCGTCGCAACTGGATCGGATAATCCTGGCTGGCCTCCGTCCCAGTCAGCCTGATGGTTTGGTCGCAGCGTAGGCCGGTTGCCTTGTCGACTGGGCGCGAATGGATTCGCCGGTATCGTAGGTTGGCTTTGGCGCGCGTGACAAAGAAAGCTTGGGACATGTGCAGGGCATGGAGCCGGGCGAAGTCGATATAGCCCCGGTCCATGACGTAAAAGCTGCCAGCCTCGAAAGCAATCCGGCCGAGAATGTTGACATCGTGGAGCTTGCCGTCGGAGATATGGATAAAAGCCGGAATGTTGCCCCGCAAATCGAGTAACGTATGGAGCTTGACTGCACCTTTGTGTTTGCGAAAGCGCGCCCACGGAAACAGTGCCAGGCACAGGTCGATGGTGGTCGAATCGAGCGCATAGACTGTATGTGCCAATTCCAAGCCGAAGCTGTCCTCGGCATAGAGCTTGCGGGCCGTCTGGATCAAGCTGAGGGCGAAATCCTGGTAAATGCGCCAGTCGCGGTTCTCGTGGCATCCGCCAGTGTGCTCCTGGCAATGCCGCCCCGTATGCCCAGATGGTAGAGCTTGGCGGAATGCGCGCGCAGGCTTCCCGGCAAGTCAGTTGCGCGAAGGCCATGCATAGGAATTGGTCGAGGTGCGAGAAAGTGAGCGTTGGATAGCACCCAGGGTACTTGGCCACACAACGCCGGAAAGTGTGTAGTGGCAGGTAATCCATCAGTTGGGCAAACACCAGCTTCCCAGTATGCATTGAACCCCCTCCGGAAAAATCCGGTAGTTTCCAACACATTGAAATCGGTACACCTATAAATAGCATTTTCTCACTTTTTATCAATCAGTTAAGATGTACCAGTCCGATAATCTCCGGACAGCAGTGATTTAATCAATTAGAATTAATGCTTTGCATCCCCGCAATATTTGATAAAAAACCTCAGAAAGCGTCATTTATGGCTAATAAATTCTCGTTTTAGCGCGTTTTTGGACACGGCAAATAGCTTCCAGTTGCTTTTGAAACTAAACGGTCGCATAGCTGAGCATCCACTATATCCTGGCAAATACAATTCGGCAGATATTGTATGTGAGACAGACGTATTTCTTGAATCCGCCAGATATGGATAATAATCAACAAAAAGCTCTAAAGTTTCACAGGATTTATCTCTGGCTCAAAGCTACAACAATAGTATTGTGTTTTGTTGTAAAACAAGATAAATAATGATAAATTGTGTTTTTAAATCTATTAGGAACTCCACATGGCAGCCATCCAATTATCCGATAGCCTGTTAGACGCGGCCAAAACAGCGGCGAAAGCCATGCACAGGTCTACACCAAAACAGATCGAACATTGGGCTTTGCTGGGCAAGGCGGTTGAGGAAACGCAAGACATTTCCGCCGTGAAGCTGGCGAAGTTCGAGGACATTATCGGGCGGTATTCTGAAACCTTCAGAATTTTGTCAGAGTGACAGGGATTATCTGGATCACCGAGAGCGACACCATCCTGATCCACGAACGCTTATTGGCCCTTAACGGCGGTGCCGCCGGGATACTTGACCGTGGCTTATTGCAATCCGCGCTTGCCCGACCGCAGCAGTTGCACAATTACGGCAACAACCCAGCCATCATTGACCTGGCGGCATCGTACATCATGGGGATTGTCAAAAACCACCCCTTCGTTGATGGTAATAAGCGGGTTGGCTTTGGTGTGGGCATCCTGTTCCTGGAAATGAACGGCCATGCTTTCACCGCCAGCGCAACCGCCGTCGCAGATACCATATTGGCTGTCGCTTCCAGTGATTTGGATGAAGACGGGCTGCGGGCGTTTTTAAAAGAAAACAACCAATGAGCATAGCCTTAAACTCACTTAAGCGTTTTTAGGCATTCCCCATAGCCAATTTGTGAAGAAAGCGTACAGTTTTATAATAATTGTTCTCAGGTACGCTCATCTTGCATCTGAATATTTGGCTCGCCATGCCGAAAATGTGGTCATGAAATTTGGACACGGGAACCACAAGCAATGTTTATAGCTTAAGGTAACTGTTTGATTTAATGGGGTGAACGACGGGGCTCGAACCCGCGACAACCGGAATCACAATCCGGGACTCTACCAACTGAGCTACGCTCACCATAGGAAATATGGAGATAAGGAAATGGTACGCTTGGCAGGACTCGAACCTGCGACCCTCGGCTTAGAAGGCCGATGCTCTATCCAGCTGAGCTACAAGCGCAAAGCTGGTCGGGGTAGAGGGATTCGAACCCCCGACATCCTGCTCCCAAAGCAGGCGCGCTACCAGACTGCGCTATACCCCGACTATATCTTTACAACGACTTGTTGAATTTGCCAACCGCCCCTAAAGAGCAGCGTATGATAACGACGAGTAGTATAATCGTCAATTGTTTTTTATCCTGCCAACATCAAAGTCTGGTTTTAACAGTTTGGTAAATGTCATCGATAAGCTTATCGACACCTTCAATCAACTGCTCAAGCTCTGACAACTTATCTTCAGCGTAAACCTTATCCTTAAGGCTTCCTGCATTTATATAGACATTTAATGCAGAACTTTTTAGCCCGCCGTAAGCTGCCATTACCGCTGCACCGGCATCGCTGACTGCGCTAGGATTGCCTTTTTCGGCGGCAACTTTGCTTAATCGAATGACATCTACACAAGCATGGACGCATTGCATCGGCACTGCGGTTGCGTCTTTTAATACTTCTTGGATAGCTGCGCTGCGGATAGCTTTTTCATCGTCGGAGTCTTTTGGCAAGGCGTACTTGGACATGAGTCGATTGAACACGTCGATGTCAGCTTGGATAAGGCCGGTCAGTTGGCTGCGTAAGGCTTCGGCTTTGCCTAAGACTTCCTGCATTTCCGCTTCGACTTCGGCGAACTTGGGTTTGCCGATAGTCAGGTTGCAAACCATGCTGACCAAGGCCGCACCTTGTGCGCCCATAAGCGCAGCCGCACTACCGCCACCGGGCGTGGCGGATTTGCTAGCGAGTTCATCGAGGAAGGTTTGGATGGGTTGGTTTTTGATTTCGGTCATGTGTCAGGTTAGTCTGATTATTGCTTTAACAGTTTTCGGGTTACGCTGCGCTGCGCTAACCCAACCTTCATTTGATTAAATTAGCTTAAACGCTTATTCACGCCGCCAATTGGTTGAGCCATCCGGCTTATCTTCCAAGATAACGCCTTGCTTTTTTAACTCGTCACGGATTTGGTCGGCTAAAGTCCAGTTTTTTTCCTTTTTGGCGTTTAACCTTAATTGAATCTTTTCATTAATGTAAGCGTCACTATCTTCAACAGTGACTGTTATGTTTGCTATTGCATCTTCCGTAAAACCAGAAATACTAATATTTGTTACGATCCCTTTTAAGAAGCCATCTGGTTTTTGTTGTAATAACCCTAACAAACCTGCAAGGTTAATAAATGTAACTGCGAGTTTTTCTACCTTTTGAATTTCTTTATTTTGCTTGGCCTTATTTAACTCAGTCGCAATTTCAAATAAAACTGAGATGGCAACTGGTGTATTAAAGTCATCATCCATCGCTTGTTCAAAACGATTTTTATACTTTTCCTCTATTGGCGCATCAATTATCTCAACATCACGTAACGCAGTATACAATCGAGTTAACCCAGCCTTAGCATCATTCAGTTGTTCATCAGAATAATTAAGCGGACTACGGTAATGGCTTAGTAAGATAAAAAACCGGATAACTTCCGGCTGATATTGCTTTAGCACTTCCCGTACCGTAAAAAAATTCCCCAGTGACTTGGACATTTTTTCATTGTCCACGCGCACGAAACCGTTGTGCATCCAGTAATTTACAAAGGTTTCCCCAGTCGAACCCTCTGATTGAGCGATTTCATTTTCATGATGGGGAAATTGTAAGTCCATGCCGCCTCCGTGGATATCAAAATGGTTGCCCAGACAACAGGTGGACATGGCAGAGCATTCGATATGCCAGCCTGGCCTGCCCTGCCCCCACGGCGAATTCCAAAACGGCTCTCCGGCTTTTGCCATTTTCCACAGCACGAAATCCAGCGGGTCTTGTTTGGCTTGATCGACATCGACGCGTTCGCCTGCTTGCAAGTCAGCAAGGTTTTTGCCGGACAGCTTTCCGTAACCGTCGAATTTTGAGACTGAATAAAACACATCGCCGTTCGCGCCAACATAGGCTAAACCTTTGGCTATCAATGCCTCAATCATGCCGATAATATCAGGAATAGATTGCGTTGCCTTGGGTTCGATGTCCGGCGGTAAGACGTTTAATGCCCGTTCGTCTTCGTGCATGGCATCAATAAAACGCTGGGTTAATGCCGTGAAGTCTTCGCCATTCTCGTGGGCGCGGTTGATGATCTTGTCGTCGATGTCGGTAATATTGCGGACATAAGTCAGCTCGTAACCTTTATGGCGGAAATACCGTGCCACGGTATCGAACACGACCATGACGCGGGCATGACCAATATGGCAATAATCGTACACGGTCATGCCGCACACATACATGCCAACCTTACCCGGTACGCAGGGCTGGAATTCTTCTTTTTTGCGGGTTAAGGTGTTGTATATTTTCAAGATTGGTCTCGGTAAGTAGAGGCAAGAAATCTTTTGCCCGTACATCTTTAGGTAAGCGTTTTGGGTAAAAGGAGTGCAATCTACCAAGATTAACGCTTCTCTTTCAAGCTAAAAACACCTAAAATTTTGGGTTTATCACCAGCACAGGAAATAAGCTATGCGTACTTTGATACTGTCTGCCCTGTTGTGCCTTAGCGCAACCTCATCATTTGCAACGGAAAATAAAATGTCTCAACCTTCATCATCCAGTAATAAAGTTAAATTGACGACCTCACTCGGCACAATAATTGTACAACTGAACGCCGAGAAAGCACCTGTTTCTTCCGCTAATTTTTTAACTTATGTTAACGAAGGCTTTTATAACGGCACGATATTCCACCGTGTCATCAAAGGTTTTATGGCACAAGGCGGCGGTTTTGATACGGCTTTCAAACAAAAAGAAGTTCATGCCTCAATCAAGAATGAAGCCGACAATGGCCTAAAAAACAATCGTGCCACTTTGGCGATGGCGCGGACTAACGACCCTAATTCTGCAACCGCGCAGTTTTTTATCAACCTAAAAGACAATGCTTTCCTCGACCATACCAGCCCAACCTCCAGCGGTTGGGGTTATGCGGTATTTGGTGAAGTAGTTGAAGGGATGGATGTGGTTGATGCAATGGCGACACAAGCAACGGGCAATAAGGGCGGCCATCAAGACGTGCCGAAAACTGACATTGTGATTGAGAAAGCGGAAGTAATTAAATAAATAAGGCTAAAAATGCAAGGCCAAAGGCAAAAAATCAAAAACCTTGCGCCTTGTGCCTGCTTTTGTCATGAACACTGAAATCCTGTTTATTTCCGACCTTCATCTTGCCTGGGATAAGCCGGAAATTACCCAACGCTTCCTTCATTTTCTGGACAACAGGGCGACAAAAGCCAGCACCTTATACATCTTGGGTGACCTCTTTGATGCCTGGGTGGGCGATGATGATTTCAGTCCACCTAATCCCAAAATTCGTGAATCGCTGAAACGGCTTACAGAATCGGGGGTTAAGGTGTATTTCCAGCAAGGAAATCGTGATTTTTTATTGGGGAATCAATTTTGTAAGGATACCGGTATTGTCTTATTGGATGATCCTTATCAGATTGATTTATTCGGTGTGCCAACATTGCTTATGCACGGCGATTTGTTATGCACCGATGACTTGCCCTATCAGGAATTTCGCCTTAAGGCACGCTCATCTGAATGGCAACATAATGTGCTATCGAAACCGTTATTCGTTCGCTTGTTGGTAGCCCGTTGGTATCGTATCCGCAGCTTTTTCCATAAACGTAAAAAACCCCAAGAAATTATGGATGTCAACCAAGACACAGTAACCCAAACTCTGTCGAAACATAATTGCTTGCGTTTGATCCATGGACATACCCATCGACCTAATATTCATAATTTTGAAATCAATGGAAAAGCCGCACAGCGTTATGTTTTAGCGGCATGGACTAAAGACAAAGGTGACGCGCTGGTTTGGGATAACGACGGCTTTCGGATAGAAATTGTATAACGAGCGGAAAGAGATTGTATAGCGGGAATATCATTGACAATTGGTGTCGTAAAGGTATACCGATAGACGTAGGATTGTTGGGTTAACATTAAAAGTTGACATTTCCGGCAAAATAATTAAATCTAGTAGGTGGCGTGAATAATTCCTGCACCTGAGGAGATAAAAATAATCACCCCAAAAACTAATATTAGTAGTCTTAAAAATCACAATAAGTATTTTGTCGTACAACAAGATATCAGGAGAAAAGTAATATGAACAAGCCTCTTAAAAACTGGCTAATTGCGTCGAGCGTAGCTGTTTTGATTGCTGCGCCAGCAATGGCGACAGCGAATAGTGCCAATGAACAACTATCAAAGAACCCAGCCAACTGGGCAATGTGGGGTGGTAACTACGCCGGCACTCGCTACAGTGAACTTTCAGACATCAACGTTGATAACGTAAAGACCTTACAACCAGCATGGTCTTTCTCAACAGGTGTTTTACGTGGTCATGAAGGTGGTCCGCTTGTTATCGACGACATTCTTTACATACATACACCCTTCCCTAATACCGTGTATGCAATTGACCAAAAAACCCAGGCGGTTATCTGGGAATATACACCTACCCAAGATGCAGATGTCACCATTCCTGTGATGTGTTGCGACACCGTAAACCGTGGCTTAGGTTACGGCGATGGCAAAATCTTCTTGCAACAATCTGATACCGTCTTAACCGCTTTAGATGCAAAAACCGGAAAACGCGTTTGGAGCGTACAAAACGGCGACCCAAAATTAGGCATGACCAACACGTCTTCACCTCTGGTCGTTAAAGACAACGTGCTAACCGGTATTTCCGGTGGTGAATTTGGTGTACGCGGATTCTTGGCTGCTTACAACATGCGGACTGGAAAGCTGGCCTGGAAAGGTTACAGTATGGGCCCTGATTCAGACACTTTGATCGACCCTAGCAAAACCACAACATGGGAAAATGGCAAGACTGTTCCCGTTGGCGCAGATTCCAGCGTAAAAACTTGGAAAGGCGACCAATGGAAGATCGGCGGCGGTACTACCTGGGGCTGGACGAGTTACGATCCTGAATTGAACCTGATCTATTACGGCTCAGGCAACCCGTCTACATGGAATCCTGTACAACGTCCTGGTGACAACAAGTGGTCTATGTCTTTGTGGGCTCGTGATGCTGACACCGGTGCGGTCAAATGGGTGTATCAGATGACTCCGCATGATGAATGGGATTTTGATGGTATCAATGAAACCGTACTGGTTGACCAAGAAGTTAAAGGCAAAATGCACAAGACTATCGTGCATTTCGACCGCAACGGTTTTGGCTACACACTGGATCGCGTAAGCGGTGAATTGTTAGTTGCTGAAAAATTCGACAAATCAGTAAACTGGGCTTCACATGTAGATATGAACTCTGGTCGTCCACAAGTGGTGTCCAAGTACAGTACTGAACAAAACGGTGAAGACGTAAACAGCAAAGGCGTTTGTCCTGCTGCGTTAGGTTCTAAAAACCAACAACCGGTATCTTACTCTCCACAAACTGGTTTGTTCTACATCTCAGGCAACCACTTGTGCATGGACTATGAACCATTTGCGGTTGACTACAAAGCTGGACAACCTTACGTGGGTGCTACATTAACCATGATGCCAGCAGGTGCTGACGTTATGACTGGACAACCTGATGGCAGTACCAACCTTGGTCAGTTCACTGCATATGACGCTAAAACCGGTAAAATTGCTTGGTCAAACAAAGAACAATTCTCGGTTTGGTCTGGCTCATTGGCTACATCAGGTGGCGTTGTATTCTACGGAACGCTTGAAGGTTATCTGAAAGCGGTTGATGCCAAAACCGGTAAAGAACTGTATAAGTTCAAAACCCCATCTGGCATTATCGGTAACGTTAATACCTGGAAATACAATGGCAAACAATATATTGGCGTACTGTCAGGTATTGGTGGCTGGGCAGGTATCGGTATCGCTGCAGGACTAGATACAGGTAAAGAAGATTCCAACACAGAAGGTTTGGGTGCAGTAGGTGCTTACAGAAGCTTAAGCTCTTATACCAAACTGGGCGGCACACTGACTGTGTTTGCACTGCCTAACTAATTAATCTTTCCTGATTAATTGTTACTAGAGACCCTGGTCAGCGATGACCAGGGTTTTTTTATGCCTGATAATTGGGTATTTCTCGTGAATCAACACGGAAAAACTTTACCAAATCCCCTAATTTTGAGAACATACACGGTGAAAGAAGTGGGTTATCAAGTAGGTATATCAAGTCTTGACCCGGCCAATCAAACAAAAGATAGTTGTCATTGTGTCGCTTTTTATACAACGATAATTATGCACAATCTTTAACACATGAGAAAAAAACCATGACAAATTTTCCAATCGACCTTGGCTCTTATAAACGCATCAAATTGGATGCCAGCGTTTCGACTTTAACGGCAGAACAAAAAACCGCTCTGCAAGCCAACATTCAATTATGCCGCGATGCGATTGTGTTTTTTACCGCGACGGGTGCTGCGCGTGGCGTGGGCGGTCACACCGGTGGCCCATATGACACAGTGCCAGAAGTCATGATTATGGATGCCCTGTTCCGTGGCTCAGACAAATATGTGCCGACTTTCTTCGATGAAGCCGGACACCGCGTTGCCACGCAATACCTGATGTCCGTGTTAAACGGCGATATGCCTGCCGAAAAATTGACCGAATACCGCGCCGCACATTCGCACTTACCAGGTCATCCTGAATTAGGTTTTACCCCAGGCGTTAAATTCAGTTCAGGCCGTTTAGGTCACATGTGGCCTTATATCAACGGTGTGGCAATCGCCAACCCCAGCAAAACCTTGTTCTGCTTAGGTTCAGACGGATCGCAACAAGAAGGCGACGATGCCGAAGCCGCACGTTTGGCAGTAGCTCAAGGCTTGAATGTCAAATTAATTATCGACGACAATGACGTAACAATCGCTGGTCATCCTTCAAAATACCTGAAAGGTTGCTCAACCGCAAAAACCTTGGCTGGTCACGGTTTAACCGTATTGGAAGGCGATGGCGAAGATTTAGACAGCTTGTATGCCAACATCTGCAAAGCCATCAACACGGACGGCCCAGTTGCCATCATCAACTACCGCAAAATGTGCCCTGGCATTGTCGGCCTGGAAGGCTCTACCCACGGCCATGATGTCGTCTCCGTAAAAGTAGCCTTAGAATATTTGGAAACACGCGGCCATACTGCCGCTGTTGAGTTTTTGAAAGCTGTCGTTGCCCCTAAAATGACGGATACTTTCTTAGGTTCTAGTGATAAGTGGGATGCCAACCGTAACGTGTTCGGCGATGCTGTGGTTGCAGTTATGAACGGCATGAGCGAAGCGGATCGTAAAACCAAAGTCCGCGTTATCGATTCCGACTTGGAAGGTTCTTGTGGCTTGCACAAAATTCACGCCGCATTCCCCGACTCATTCATTTCATCTGGCATCATGGAACGCGGCAACTTCTCCGCTGCCGCTGGTTTCGGCATGGAAGCAGGTAAACAAGGTATTTTCGGCACTTTCAGCGCGTTCCTGGAAATGCTGATGTCCGAAATCACCATGGCACGCCTGAACAACTCCAATGTGTTAAGCCATTTCTCACATTCAGGCATCGACGACATGGCCGATAACACTTGCCATTTCGGTCTGAACAACATGTTCGCCGACAATGGTTTGTCTGATGGTTATGCGACGGGGTTGTATTTCCCAGCCGACCCTAACCAAATGAAAGCCGTTGTGGAAAAGATTTTCTTTGATCCAGGCTTACGTTTCGTATTCTCAACCCGTTCTAAAACGCCATTGATTTTGGATGACAAAGGCAACGAATTCTTTGGTGGTAGCTACAAATTCGTTCCCGGCAAAGATGAAGTTATCCGCGAAGGTACGGCAGGTTATGTGGTCGCTTTCGGTGAAACTTTGTATCGTGCCTTGGATGCGGTTGAACGCTTAAAAGCGGAAGGTATTGATGTCGGCTTAATCAATAAACCGACTTTGAACGTGATTGATGAAGATATGTTAACAAAGGTCGGTAAATCGCCAATGGTTCTCGTTGTCGAATCGTTTAACAAGAAAACAGGCTTAGGTAGCCGTTACGGTTCTTGGCTGCTGGAACGCGGCTTAACGCCGAAATTTGCCCATTTAGGCACTCACAAAGAAGGTTGCGGTGGGCTTTGGGAACAATTTCCGCATCAAGGGATAGATCCTATCGGCATCACGGCTAAAGTCAAAGAGTTGATGAAAAAGTAATCAGCCCTTTTTGATTCAAAAAAGGCCACGTTTAACGTGGCCTTTTTTATTAGACTCGCATCAATCTGTTGCCGGATCAAACAATATCTCCGGTTTACCAGTATAATAGCCTTGGGCAAAGTCGACCCCCAAATCCCCCAACCTCTTTAACTGTTCGGCATTCTCAACGTATTCTGCAATCGTCTTTCGACCATACAATTTGGCAGCAGCGGTTATAAACTTAACTACTAACTCAGAATACGGATCAACCAAAAAATTATTAATAAAGGAGCCATCGATTTTCATAAAATCGACATTAAACTTAGACAAGTTCGCTAGATTACTTGAACCGATCCCAATATCATCCAGAGACAATTGACAACCCAGTCGATTTTTTAATAGATTCATAAAATGGATGGCTTGCTCAAAATCACGATCCGCAACGGTTTCAGTAATTTCAAAACAAACTTGTTCTGGATTGATGCCAAAATGCTTGAATTCTTTTGCCAAAACATCAAGGAATGGACTGTAACGAATTGTGCTGCCCGAAATATTCAGTGAATACATAACGTTTGAGTGCTTTTGTTGGGCAAAATAACGGCAAAATTCATGCACAACATAGTAATCAACTTCCCGACTGAGGTGAAATAATTCTGCGGTTTGCAAAAACCGACTTTTCGAGTCTATGTCGCCCTGCTCATTCTTGTACCGCAACAATACTTCATATTTGCGTATGGTTATTTGCCGCTCACTAATTGGTACAATAGGTTGGGCGAACAGCACAAAGGATTTATTTTTCAAACCCTCTGTTATTGTCGGCAATAACCCTAATGAGTCGTAATAATCATGTAACACAGGGTCGTCATGCTCGATGAGTTTCACTAAACTGTTACCTGTCCGCCTTGCCTGGAATAATGCTTCATCCACTGCGGCCAATATTCTTTCGGGCGTTTTATATTCTGGTGATAAAGGCGTTACGCCAATAATTAATTTTGGATAATAGCTAATGCCATCTATATTAATGGATTGACTATCAAGTAACTGAGCCAAGTCTTCCGCAATCTCCATACTTTCCTTGACAGGAAGCTTTAAGATGACAGCAAATCGATTCCATCCTAATTTGCCCATGCAAGCATTTGGCAAATTTGTAATTCTGTTGTAAATAATCAGTTGAATAGCGCTTATAAGCCTTTCTTCCGCATCAATACCTTGCAACAAGCTGGCAATCTTAGGCGCGTGATTGATCTCCGTATAAATTAGAGTGTAATGTGAATCGTTACTTGAAGAAATCTGTCCAATTGTCTGAATAAATGAGGGTCTAGTTAATAAATCCATATAGAGGCTGCTTATTTTTACTGTGTTAATCTTGCCGCTAAAAATCAAATTTAGAAACAAACCGTCTCTAAGACTATTGCAAACAAACGTAAAATACAATCAGTATAGTTACATAAATATCTACTGATTTATGGGAAAATTTTTTATACATCACAACGACATACGTTAACACCAGTAATTGTAGATAATCCAGCTTATGATCTGATTAAAAACCAGGTGGCTAACGTATGAAAATCCCTACAAGCTGTTAAAAAACGATTCCCCCTTACATGTTTAATCTCAACATCTAATTATAGGAACGGTTTGAACATAACCGACACAAGTAAATAATCCAATAAATTTAAAATCTCAAAGCAAGTGTCAATGGACACCCGTCAGATAAGTTAAATTCACCAAATTTACTGCATAAAGACACTTTTAATACGCAGACCAAATAAAGATATAGGTATTTATACCAATAGTATTAGTTTTTGAAGTCCATATACTGACTCACAAAATACCTCTGCCATACGATGTGAAAAATTACCCTAGTCTGCGTGAGCAATTACCTATGTTTTTATTTAGTAATGCTTATGATTTCAAATCAACACAACCTGCTAATACGCTGGCTGTGACTGATCTAGGTAGATAAACTGGAAACATTGGCTTCTGATTAAAAGAAACCATAAAAGAATCTAAGAGAGACTAAAAATGAACACAAACCGTATCAACTTATTGACCTGTTTTTTTGTATTTATCTGGTTTTTTTCAGAGGCTGGTTATGGCCATGGTACGGGGAACGATGAGAGTATGCATCAATACCAAGATGCCTATCTAGCTGAAAAAGTTAGAGAGCAGGAAGAAAAAGGTGGGCCTGTTAAGCAACAGCAAAGCCTTAACCAATTGTTAGCAGAAATGTTCAATAATGCACTGACAACACTGTTTAATGTAGTGTTGCCCGCGCCTGTCAATGCTATATTGCCGGATGCTGGTAATACTGCGATTTATGGCGAATGGGGTTCACTGACAACATGGCCATTTGCCTTTGCATCAGCAGCCAATCTTCCCGACGGTCGCATACTGGCTTGGGGTAGCAATACTCTACGCCGATTCTCAGGTGGCACGTTTACCTATGCAGCAATATGGAATCCAGTGACTGGACAAATGGTCAATGCCAATCACCCCACCCATTCAATGTTTTGCGGAATACCTGTCATGTTAGAAGACGGGCGGATATTTGTAAGCGGTGGTGATGTCAATAATGCCTCTTCAGTAAGAGGTACCAGCACTTTTAATTACATGACCCAAACATGGACGCGTATCCAGGATATGGCTGTAGGCCGCTGGTACAATGGTTCGGTTGCCTTGCCCAACGGAAAGGTTTTCACTGCTGTGGGTCAGCCAGGAAGTGCTTATCCAGAAATATGGACTCAAGGAGCAGGTTGGTCTTATCTAAATGGTGCGGGTTTGCAAACAGCAATTCTTGATTATCCAACAGTGACTGAACCTATGAACTGGTTACCGCATTTACATTTAGCACCCAATGGCAAGATTTTTCATTCCGGCCACACTCCACAAATGCATTACATTGATCCTTTGAACAATGGCAATGTAACGCCAGTTGGCCTTACAAACGATTGGAATACCGCCAATACTCCAGGGGTATTATTCGATGAAGGCAAGTTATTGCAAGCAGGTGGCGCTTTATACGATGCCAACAAGACAGGCACAGGCAAAGCCGCAGTTATCGATATCAATACTGACATGCCAAGTCGGATGCCTACTAATGGTATGCAATTCCCACGCATTTTTCATAACCAGGTTGTTCTCCCGAATGGCGAGGTCATGGTGATTGGTGGAAACACAACTGGTGCAAAGTTCACGGATGTTGATGCTAATGGTGTTAGTGTTAGTCAAATGACACCGGAAATATGGAATCCCATCACCCAAGCATGGAGGCCAGTTGCAGATATGCTTGTGCCACGTAATTATCATTCCGTTGCACTATTAATGACCGATGGCCGGGTATGGTCTGGTGGTGGTGGCCTCTGTAACTGTTCTGCGGATCATCCCGATTCTCAAGTATTTACGCCGCCCTATTTATTCAACAACGATGGCTCTCTAGCTACCCGACCAGAGATAACTTACGCGCCTAACGTGGTTTCATACGGGTTAACCATTAAAGTAGAAGCAACAGCAGGGATAAATAAATTCAGCATGGTGCGGATGTCTTCCACCACGCATGCTTTAAACTCAGATATGCGTTTCCTGAATGTGCCTTTCATTACAGCAACTGATGGAAGTTATTCATTAAGTCTCCATACTAACCGTGATGTTATGACTCCAGGCTATTGGATGCTCTTCGCACTGAACGCTCAAGGTGTACCTTCGGTTGCAAAGATTATTAAAGTCAGTACATCCGATACGCCAATCATCTCAAATCCCGGCGATCAAGGAACACTGATCAATACGAGCGTTGCTCTCAATCTTCATGCTATCGACCCTAATGGCGATTCTCTTACATTCAGTGAAGTAGCGCTACCTCAAGGATTAACCATCGATCCAAATACCGGAGCAATTTCCGGAATCCCTACTTCTGCGGGAAGTTCGCGCGTAGTAATATCGGTTACCGATGGAGTGAATACGGCAACAGTGAGTTTTGTGTGGAATATTGTCAACAATCAAGCTCCTGTTGCATCTGCTGTATCTGGGGGGCCAGGTGGAACAGCTTTTTCAGATAACGTGGCGGCTAACCAGTTCTTAACGGGGGTTAATGTTAGCACTGGAACGCGAGTCGATTCCATAATGGGTATTCTAAATTCGGGTGTGCTGGCTAAACATGGGGGCACTGGCGGAATCTTGACAAATGTGACATGGCCTGCTGGCGAATATCTAGTGGGGATCTATGGTAATTATGGTACTTATATAGGTAAAATCCGTTTTGTTACGAATACCGGACGAGTATTGGGGCCTTTTGGGACTGCAGTAGGCAATAATACAAACAGTTTCAATTTTATTGTTCCTGCAGGTCATGAGATTGTTGGTTTTAACGGCCGCGCAAGTACTGGCTATCTCAATGCCATTGGAATTATATATCGTGTCCGACAAATTATTAACCAGCCTCCATTGGTCACAACTGTTGCCGATCAGATTCATAGTATAGGTGATACGGTCAATTTAGCGATCAGTGCTACTGATCCTGACAACGATTCTTTGACCTATAGTGCTATTGGCTTACCGCTAGGGTTAAATATCGCTGCAGATACAGGATTAATCAGCGGTACGCCGACCAGCCCAGGTAACTATGATGTCATCGTTAAAGTGCAAGATGCTAGGGGAGCATCATCTGCATTGAACTTTAGCTGGGCAGTATATTTGCCGCCATTAATTTTCAATCCAATAACTACGACACCCCAGCCTGTCAATACTGTGGTTAATCTGACTGCCAGTGTTAGTAATGGAAAAAACCCTCGTTTCAAATGGTCATTCGGTGACAGTCCCACGGAAACTGGATTTTCCAGCACGGCAGCAGTCAGCCATACCTATACTACACCTGGATTGTATGTAGTTCGTGTGACAGTGACAGACGATAGTAGCATAACCAACACAACAACCTTCATTCAAGCAATTCACTTGCCGCAAACAGCCAATCGCCCAACGAAATCGGGGAACATGGCGATCTCCACTACCAATGGCAATAATCGGATTTGGGTGGTCAATCAGGACAACGATACGGTGAGCGTATTCAATTCGGATACCAACACTAAACTGGCTGAAATTGCCGTTGGTAAATCGCCTAGAGCTATTGCTATTGCCCCAGATGGCCGAATATGGATAAGCAATAAAGCTGCGGCAACCATTTCGATTATCAGCCCCACAACTTTACAAGTACAACAAACAATTAGTCTACCGTTTGCATCACAACCGTTTGGCTTGGCATTCGCACCAAATAGTGGAGCAGCATATGTTGTTCTGGAAGCTTCTGGCAAATTATTAAAACTCAATCCATCCAATGGAGTGCAACTCGCAAGCCTTGATATTGGGCCGAATCCGCGACATATCGCAATACAAGGTGATAGTAGCAAACTCTTAATATCTCGGTTCATCACAAAAGCTTTACCTGGTGAAGGCACTGCAATAGTACAAACCCAAGAAACAGGCATCAACCGAGGTGGCGAAGTCATTATTATCAATGCAGCTACGATGACTATCGATAAGACCGTCGTTCTGCAACATAGTAACAAGGATGATACCAATAACACAGGTTCAGGCATCCCAAATTACTTAGCTATGCCCGTTATTTCACCCGATGGACAAAGTGCGTGGATACCCTCTAAACAAGATAATTTAAAACGTGGTGTGCTGCGCAATGGCAATAACCTCAATTTCCAAAATTCTGTGCGATCTATCAGCTCCAAAATTAATTTAGTCACTTTGACCGAAAATTATGCAGCAAGAATCGACTACGATAATGCGGGCTTGGCTAGCGCAGCAACTTTCGACTATTCCGGCAATTACTTGTTCGTTGCGCTAGAGACCAGCCGCGAAGTTGCAATTGTCGATGCTTATGGTGGACACGAACTCCGCCGCATTCAGGTAGGCCGAGCTCCAGATGGATTGATTGTTTCGGCTGATGGTAAAAAACTTTACATCAACAACTTCATGGACCGTACTGTTAGTGTCATCGATTTAACCGATGTGCTAAGTAAAGGTGATTGGGCGCCTCCAGTTGTTGCTACACTCACAGCAGTGGCCACGGAGAAACTGCCCATTCCTGTGTTAACGGGCAAGCAATTGTTCTATGATGCTAGGGATCTCCGCCTAGCGAGCGATGGATACTTGAGTTGCGCGACATGTCATAATGACGGTGGTCACGATGGGCGTGTTTGGGATTTAACTGGCTTTGGCGAAGGTCTACGTAACACTATCGATCTGCGTGGACGGGCTGGTGTAGGTCAAGGTTTACTGCACTGGACGGGCAATTTTGATGAAATTCAGGATTTTGAAGGCCAAATACGCAGTCTTGCCGGTGGCAGCGGCTTAATGAGTGATGCCGATTTTGCGGCCACCCAGAATACCTTAGGAATCCCCAAAGCTGGCTTGAGCGCCGACTTGGACTCCTTGGCAGCTTATGTGGCCTCACTAAACACTTTCGCATCCAGTCCTCAACGGAATCCCGATGGTAGTCTGACAACATCGGCTGTGGCGGGAAAGACGCTATTCAGCACTGCCGGCTGCATCAAATGTCATGGCGGCACTCAGTTTACAGATAGTCCTTCAAAACTATCTCATGATGTAGGAACGATAAAACCCAGCAGCGGAAAGCGATTAAATCTTACTTTGACGGGATTGGATACACCAACGTTGCGTGATGTATGGAATACCGCACCGTATTTGCATGACGGTTCTGCACCGACACTTAATGATTCAATACGCGCACATACAGCCGTGTCCTTAAATGATGTAGAAATCGTCCAAGTTGCAAGCTATATTCAACAAGTAGGTGGAAATGAACCTGCGCCTGCAAACACACCACCAAGCGTTGCGATAACAACACCCGTCAATGCTAGCAATTACCTGGAGGGCGTTGCGATACCTATTGCAGTCAATGCCAGCGACAGCGATGGTAGTGTCGTCAAAGTTGAAGTCTATGCGGGCAGTACCTTGCTCGGCACTGATACCGTAGGACCATATGATTTTAGCTGGACTGGAGCAGCAGCAGGTAACTATGCACTGACAGCAAAGGTTTACGATAACTATGGAGTTGTATCAACCAGTAACGTAGCCAGCGTAACTGTGCAGGCTAATAATGGCACAGGCAATGGGTTACTCGGACAGTATTTCAATAACTTAACATTAACAGGCTTGCCAGTATTGCAACGCTTGGATGCCATTAACTTTGCTTGGTTAACAGGATCACCTGGTTTGGGAGTAAAAGTGGATTCTTTCTCAGTGCGGTGGACAGGTCAGATCCAAGCTCCGGTAACCGGAGCCTACCAGTTCCAAACTATTTCTGATGATGGGGTGCGCTTAACGGTAAATGGTGTGCAACTCATTAATAACTGGACTAATCATGCGCCAACAATCGACACCAGTGCCAGTATTAATCTAGTTGCAGGCGTGAAATATCAAGCCGCGATGGAGTATTATGAGCGTAGTGGTGGTGCGACAGCAAAATTGTTATGGGCAACACCAGGACAAACTGGTTTTGCGGCAATTCCTATTAATCGTTTATATAACGGAGGGTGATTTAAGAATGAGCAATTACCCTTGTCATTGATGAAAACCTTCTATATTCCAGGAGAGTTTTATCAATTCCCGTCACGCAAACTAAGATTGTATGTGAACTGGGTGGATTGTGAAAACCGGATGCCCGTCCAAGGAGTTTCTAAAAAAAGTTGATCACACCGATGGTTCGACAGGTCGATGGCTTACCAAGGAAAGGATCAACCCCGTTGCCATTGTCTGTGGGTCTGTCGAAAGACTTAATAAATGAATCCTTAAGTCGCTATTTTTGCTAAAGCTTATTTAGGCATCTCAGTCCGAGCAAGCAGTAAAAATAACGCGACTACTAATGCTTGGGCTACCCCAGCAATCCTGCTTCCCTAGCCTTATACCCAACAAGGAGCATAAAACATCGGTACGTAATGACGCGATGCGATGTCGGAATGCTTTGTATTTTCAATACGTAAAAAATGTTTCATATAACGTTTCATATAAAGGTACTTCGTCTGTCTAAACGGCTATTTAGCTAATTTAAAATAGAACACTGCCCAAATCCAGCGGAAGATGAAATATCCTGGACGCAGCTGTAAGTATCCGCAACCTTCCGCCATCGCATTTTTATCATGATCGGCTTATTCCCATATCTCGAGTGAGATTGAACCGTTTTCCCGACACACCCATTAGAAATACAGTAATCCTTCAAACTCATTTTGTATTGGACGAGGCTAATTCTGGCAATAGCTGCTTTTTACAACTAAAATGGTCGTCATTAGAGCTATCTATAAGCATTACGGCAAACCGAACCACCTAGTAACTACGACAAACACTCAATGACCGATTACACACTCACCCACCTCAAACAGCTAGAAGCTGAAAGTATCCACATAATCCGTGAAGTTGCTGCCGAGTTCGAAAAACCTGTGATGCTGTATTCCATCGGCAAAGATTCAGCCGTCATGCTCCATCTGACCATGAAAGCCTTTTACCCCGGCGTTCCCCCATTTCCAATGTTGCACGTTGATACGACCTGGAAATTCAAGGAAATGATCGAATTCCGTGACAAGATGATTAATGAATTGGGACTGGATTTGCTGGTGTATATCAATCAGGACGGTGTCGATCAAGGCATAGGACCATTTACGCATGGCAGTAAAAAACATACTGATGTCATGAAAACGGATGGGCTAAAGCAAGCATTGAACCTTTACCAATTTGATGCGGCTTTTGGCGGCGCACGGCGCGATGAGGAAAAGTCACGTGCTAAAGAACGTGTATATTCCTTCCGCGATAAAAATCACCGCTGGGATCCGAAAAACCAGCGTCCGGAATTATGGAATATCTACAATGGTACGGTTGATAAAGGCGAAAGCATAAGGGTTTTCCCGCTTTCCAATTGGACTGAACTGGACATTTGGCAATATATTCATCTGGAAAACATCCCCATCGTACCCTTATATTTTGCTAAAGAACGTCCGGTGGTCAATAAAGATGGAATGCTAATCATGGTCGATGATGAGCGTATGCCCATCGGCCCTGATGATAAGGTCGAAATGAAAATGGTGCGCTTCCGTACCCTGGGCTGTTATCCGTTAACTGGTGCAGTTGAGTCGACGGCGACCACCTTACCTGAAATCATTCAGGAAATGCTCATTACCACCACCTCAGAGCGCCAAGGCCGATTGATCGACCACGACCAAGCAGGTTCTATGGAGCAGAAAAAGCGAGAAGGCTATTTCTAAGCCTTACAACACTGTACTTATATTTATTTAAGAATTAAGAAAAAACATGTCCCACCAATCCGAACTTATCAGCACCGATATTAACGCTTATTTGGCACAACATGAACGCAAGGAAATGCTGCGTTTCTTGACCTGCGGCAATGTAGATGACGGCAAAAGTACCTTAATAGGTAGGTTGCTTCACGATTCCAAAATGATCTATGAGGACCAGTTGGCAGCCGTGCAAGCGGACAGCGTTAAATCCGGCACCACGGGCGCAGGTAAAATCGACTTGGCGTTACTGGTAGATGGCTTGCAAGCGGAACGGGAGCAAGGCATCACCATCGACGTGGCATACCGTTATTTTTCCACCTCCACCCGCAAGTTCATCATCGCCGATACCCCAGGACACGAGCAATACACGCGCAACATGGCGACTGGTGCATCCACTTGCGACCTAGCCATCATCTTGATTGATGCCCGTTACGGTGTGCAAACGCAGACCAAACGTCATAGCTTTATTGTGTCTTTGCTTGGTATCCAGCATGTCATCGTCGCCGTCAACAAGATGGATTTGATGGATTACAGCAAATCGGTATTCAACAAAATCAAACAGGATTATCTCAGCTTTACAAGTACACTGGATTTGCACGATATTTGTTTTATCCCGATGTCCGCGCTGGATGGCGATAACGTCGTTAACCGTAGCGGCAACATGCCCTGGTTTACTGGCTTACCGTTAATGGAAGCGTTGAATACCATTCAAATCGCCAACGATCATAACTTTGACGACGCGCGTTTCCCAGTTCAGTACGTCAACCGCCCCAACCTTGATTTCCGTGGCTTCTGCGGCACGGTAGCATCAGGAGTATTTCGTAAAGGCGATGTTGTGACCGCCCTGCCCTCAGGTAAAAGTAGCAAAATCAAGGCTATCGTCACTTATGATGGCGACCTTGAAGAAGCATTTCCACCGATGGCGGTCACCGTTACGCTTGAAGATGAGATCGATGTCAGCCGTGGCGACATACTGATTGGCAAAGACAAAACAGCCCCAGTAGTATCAGACAAATTCAGTGCCAATATAGTCTGGATGGCAGAAAAACCGCTCACACCAGGTCGTCAGTACGCTATAAAGTTAGCAACACGTAGCGTGTACGGTTCCATCTCCCTGATTCATCACCGGATTGATGTCAACACGCTGGAACATCATGATGCCAATGAGCTAAAACTCAACGAAATCGGTTCTTGTACTGTATCGGTAACTGCTCCGGTCGTGTTTGATCCCTACAAAAACAGCAAATGGACGGGGTCTTTCATCATTATCGACCGCCTAACAAATGGCACGGTCGGCGCTGGCATGATTACCGGCATCACCGACGAAGAAGAGTTATTACCTGTCAGCGTAGCCGACCGCAAAGCCCGTTTCAGCCAAACGGCAACCGCAATTGCCTTAACTGGCACAAACAGCAAAGCCTTCGCATATCAATTGGAAAGAAAACTGTTTGATAACGGCCACGCCGCCACCATTCTGGAAACTCCCAGTACGGCGTCGTTAGTTGGTGTCATCAAAAACGCTGGACTGCTTTGTCTTTGTGTAGAAAATAGTGGATTAGCAGAGATGAGTTTTGACACCAGTAAACAATCGATTAATGATATTTATGCCGAGTTGAAAGATAAGAAGGTTATTTATTGATAACCTTATTGTGATCAGGCTAAGGAATGATGAAGTTGCTTTTACACCCCTTCCCGACTTCCACCGTACATAGAAATCCCCATACTGAAAGATAAGTCCAGCGTTTTTGATTTGTCGCAAAACTAAAACAAGCCAAGCGTGTTCTAGCGAGGTTTCCACTGCTTTGGCGTGGATTATGTGCTTTTGCTTTCAATGGCGGCGCTACTCCGCTTTTAAAGTAAACACTGTGGCAATTTTGTTATTAAGCAATGTGTGTTTCACAGGCTGGCCTTTATCAAATTCTACTAAGCCAATATTGCACTGTGCAGTGATGCGCAGGTTAGTCGTGCCGTCTTCTGGAATGTACTGGGTTTTGGTTTCCCAACGTTGATTGGGATTGTAAGCCCACCAGTTATTATGTCCTGACTTGCCTTTTGCCTGACCTACACGACCAAGCAGTTTCCCTTTATCACTGGGTGTGTTGCACAAAGCAGAACTGGTTAGCTGCCAGCAATGTAATGTTTTGCCCATATTGTCGAAATGCGCGTACGCCGTAAAGGAATAATGGACATCCCCCGACAAAAAGACGCACTGTCGAATATCCATACGGTGCAACACGCAGTTCATAAAGTTACCGAAACCATCGCGGTTACATATCCATCCCTCGGCATCAAGCACATTAGCCAAGTAACTCGTTCCCAGCCCTCTTGCTTGAAGTTGCTTTTCGATCAACCGAATAATCAACATGTCTTCAATTGCGCCAACGGCCCATAATGCAAACTGTTGAATGCCGTCAACCGGCGCAAACCCCATAACTGGCGTAGTGGCAACGATAATTGGCCAAACCGGAAGCTCACTTATATTGCCCTTTTCAATATCATGCTCCTTTTTCACCATTATGGTAATCCATTCCATCCTTAACCAGTCCAAGGCATAACGATCCATTAATTGCGGTGGATAATACGCCCCGTCAGGTTGCCGTTGGGTACGTGAATCCATCACAATTATTGGTGGGTTGGTGGGGACTGAATAGCCCCACCCCCGATGTTTCCAGGTATTTAACTCATACTGTTCAGCAAGATTCATGGAAGGGGTATCTGTGGCTAAATAATCGATCACCGAATGAACCATAGGCCAATCAAAATGTTCAGGCTCATTACCCCAGCCTTGAAATGCCCAATAACCTGCCAAGGCATTCGCCACAACCCTGCGACCCAAAGGAAGGCTACGCACGTTATCATACCAAGCGCCGGTTATGTTCCAATCGTCGGTCACATCATGGTCGTCAAAGATCATGTAAGTGGGTATATTAGCCAACAAGCGCCTTACATTGGGCAAAGTCTTGTGAAAATCTTGCAGCGCTTGTCGCCGATTTGCGTCATCCTCCAGTGCAAAATCAGGTGTCCAGTTCCCGGCATTACCGAAAACATAAAGATACATCGCCGCAAATTCACCGAAGGTAAACAGATGGTTTTTGGCCTGATCCGAGCTGAAGCCCGCCTCATCATCAGCTAAAGTCTTTCTTCCATCTGGATGAGGTATTGAGGGATCAAACACGTCACCTTTTTTTTGTGGCAGCATTTCCTGATAACCCAACAAAAGCGGCCCTTTTTGTTTAAGCAGCGCAAGAATCGAATCGGCGACATCGTCGGCATAAATCTGGTCACCCGTCAGTAACAGTACAGCGGGTCTAGTGCTAAGGTCAGCATGATTGTCGGCAATCTCGGTATCGCCACGGCTTAAAGCATCAAAATTAGGCTCATTTTGTACCTCATGACCATGCGGCTTGCGGCAACTGCCATGTAATAATCGCTTGAGCTGTTTGGGAATAAAAAAAGTGGGGTTGGCATTATTGCCATAGGTCAGTTTTAAGACCTTAAGATTGATGGCTTTTTCTTTTTTATCAGTCACTTGATCTATTCGGTAAGACAGTAATTCATCAAACGGAAAAGTACCATCAACAACAATTGGCTGCGCTACTAATAGATAAACAAACAGGTTGTTACCTAGTTGGCATCGCTCCGTGTCAATTTCTGTTAAATCGCTGATCCCTATGGCTTGCCCACCCTTTAAAATTGTCAATTTAAAATCCATTTTCTTATTGCTTGCAAACCAAATACAAACTCGGCTCAACGTTACCCTACGCAATATCGGCCCTGCAAGTAGTAAATCAGCCATCACACGCTCCTCATCTATTCGTCAATTTATAGTCATGTCATTTGGCACAGCATTGTTAAATCTTGTGCTTTGCGGTTATCTCAGAATTATCTAGCTTATTAAAAACTTCACAGATCTAAGGAAAAATGCAAAGCTAGTCTTGGGAGTGTACCTTAAATTCGGTGTTGTTTTCTGTTAAATAATACACAGCATTGCTGTGAACTAATACCTTGCTAATGTTGCTGGAAGTCCTAATACTGCAACCTTTGATTGGAGGAATGAAGATGAAAACATTAAATCTACTCCGAGCTTTTTTCGGAATCTTGTTCTGGTTACTTAATCCTTTAGCTGCACATGCAGAGAATTGCACTCCCAACACGTTTGAGGGTGCTTTTTCGGGCGAGGTAACACTCTGTCAAAACTGGAATGCTCAGGAACAACAAAAGTTCTGGTTTCTCTCGCAAGGCTCACAGATCATCCCTTACCAATGGTTTTTGTTCCTAGAACAGCCCAATAGCACGAAGTTGTTTGTCGATGATTCACACATGGATAGCTTTCGCTATCTCCCGCAGAAAAAAACCGCTCTGAATCCAGATGGTTTGCCTATCGGATTCACCAAGGACACGGCGAAAAATAATCCGTCTTATGAAAAAATATCCCAAGACTGGCTAGGTGTAACCTGTGCTGCTTGCCATACAGGTCAAGTTGAATTCCAGGGGCATAAGGTGTTGATTGACGGTGCTCCAACGATGGCCGATATCGAAGGCTTCATGCATACCTTAGTTAAGGCCATGCAAACAACCATAACTGACGACCAAAAATTCGAACGCTTTGCAAAAAATGTTTTGGCTGGTAGTTATACTAACCCAGGCGCTAAAGATAAACTCAAATCGCAATTAGAAGACATCACCCAAATTCGCCAAGTCTGGAATGAAATGAATGCTGGCGATTCACCTTACGGTTTTGCCCGTCTGGATGCTATCGGTGCCATTTTCAACACCATTACTACAACAGCAATGGGCATCCCAGGCAATCGCCACCCCGCCAATGCTCCCGTCAGTTATCCTTTTATATGGGACACTCCGCAACATGATAGGGTGCAATGGAATGGTAGTGTCGCCAATAAAGGCGGTGGTGCTTTAGGCCGTAATGTGGGCGAAGTGTTAGGGGTTTTTGCAAGCCTAAACCTTAACACCAACCCTTTTCTATTAACTGGCCATCACAGTTCTGCCAATATTCCCCATTTAGGCCAACTTGAAAATCTGCTCTGGAAATTGCAATCACCGCAGTGGCCAGCAACACTATTGCCGAAAATTGATGAAACCAAATTGGCAACTGGGCGGAAAGCCTTTGAACAATATTGCCTTTCCTGCCATGCTGATATTCGTCGTGATGACCCCAATCGGCGAATCAAAGCCGTGTTAACACCTCTAACTGAACTGAAAACCGACCCGGCAATGACCTCCAATTTCTCTAACATTGAGTATGAAAGCGGGAAACTACGTCACCGTTCAAAAAAATATATTCCTAGCACTGATATTTTTGGAAAAACGGGGGGTGGTGTTGAGTTTTTAAATTATTCAGTGGTTGGCACCATTGCCAAAAATTTATTTGCACATCCTGCCGAGACAGTAAGAGCTGTCAATGCAGGTAGATCCAATAAGGCTGAGCAAATGCAGGAACTGGTTGGTTCTAAAGCCGTTAGGGAAACACTTAAAAAAGTCGCTGAAGATATTCATTTGATCAACCCCACTCCTAACCAATTAGTTTATAAAGGGCGGCCCTTAAACGGAATTTGGGCGACAGCGCCTTATTTACACAACGGTTCGGTCAGAACGTTGCGGCAATTGTTATTACCTGCGGCGCAACGGCAAAAAATCTTTCAAGTCGGTAGCCGGGAATATGATCCCAATGATGCAGGCTTCAAGGATTTAGGTGGCTTTTCATTTGATGTTTCGTTGCCAGGTAATTCTAATGCTGGCCATGAATACGGCACTCAAGATTTGGCAGAACATCCTGACAAGCTGGATGCTTTACTGGAATATTTGAAGACTTTATGACTACAAACAGCTTAGATCCAATCAACATGTTCGATCCGTTGAATCGCTTAAATGCTGTGGAAGAAATCGGAGCGATATGAAGCCCAGAATTGGGCTTCATGTGAAGTACAGTGGGCAATGCCTGTTGATACCGAAATAAAACTGACCAACCGTGCCGATTGAAAATTGGTTTGATCTCTTTTTGTGAATATTTTCGATAGTTCTAGGAACGGTACATTGTGACTATTCATGAAACCTTAGCAAGTACTTCGACATAGCTATCGAATACTGAGATGCCTAAAACTTAAAACAACCGATTATTCCCGAGCTATTGAAACTCTTTACCATGCTGATCTAAAGAAATACTGCCAAGCCGCCGTGATGTAAAAGCATTCACTGTCGAGTCAGCCCACTCGAAGGAAGGCTCGTTAGCATCTGCGGTTGCACTTGCCCTTTTAACAGAAACATCAGCCTTTTTGGGTTGATAGCGACTTGGTCGTTTGCCGCGGAAATCGGACACAGAGCCATGCAGAACAAAGCCGCGTAAAAAATAGCCTAACGCGAGACCTGCGATAAAATAACAGGCTGGATTGGTTTTAATTATCTCTAAAATAGTATTTATATCCATTAACTTAGCTCCATTGGCTTATAGCTGGTTGTATAACAATATACCTGAAACCTTAACAGGGCATTATTAAAGCTTTGCCATTCTGTTGGTTTCAGAGGGTTCTAACTGTTCAAAATAATTGAGTACACCGTTAAAAATGGCATTGGCCATTTTTGTTTGGTAACGGGCACTTAATAAATTAAGCTCATCCGATGGATTCGAAATGAAAGCTGTTTCGACCAGAATGGATGGAACATCGGGCGATTTTAACACTACGAAACCGGCTTTCTGGACAGTACTGTAATGTAAAGAACCTATGTTTTGAAAATTTTTCAACACGTTACCAGCAAGGCTTACACTCGCTTGTTGAGTTGCCGTCTGCGACAAATCCAGCAGCACAGATGCCAGCACATCCTCCTTATCATCCAGATTAACACCACCTACCTTCTCCCTGGCATTCTCGCTATTTGCCAACCATCGAGCTGCTTCGTTTGAAGCACCGTTTCTGGACAGAGTAAAGACGGAAGCGCCTTTTACCTCAGCATTTTGAAAAGCATCAGCATGAATCGAGATAAACAAATCGGCTTTGGCTAGGCGGGCAATTTTGATTCTTTCCCGTAAACCGACATAATAATCGCCCTTACGCACCATTTTTGCCTTCATTCCAGGCTGTGCATTAATTAACGCTTCGAGTTTTTTTGCGATGGCTAAAGTGACTTGCTTTTCATGTGTGCCATTTGGCCCTCTTGCACCTGGATCATCGCCGCCATGACCCGCATCAATAGCGATCACAAAGCGCTGTTTTTTATTTACAGCATGTTTGCTTCTGGAATTGGACGTTTTTGTCGTTGTTTCAGTTTGTTCATCGAGGTTACTTGGTTTGCTATAAGCGAGTTTTTCTGAAGTCTTTTTAACCTTATCAACACTATTTCCCGAATTTTTATTCAGTAAATCAATAACTAAATGTTGGTTATCTGAGTTATTTGTAGCCAATTTATGGCTTTTTGCGGTAATAGCTTGTTTTAAATCAATCACTATCCGCAAATCAGAGTCATTTTTTGCGGCGGCACGAACATGTGCAAACAAGGGATGAGATGCAGAAGGCTGACCTAACCCTTGATCTGCTTGGGTATTTTTGACATCAATAACCAATCGGGATGGATTGTCGAGTACGAAAACACGGTGCTTAGGGGAAGATGTTACCTCAAATATTACCTTTGCGCGACCAGTCTCAGATGCGTAACGTACTGAATCAACGTGTATTTGTTGACCATACCCCAGCGTTGAAAATACCAGGAAGATAAACACAAGAAATATTTTCTTACAACCGCGCCACATAAGCTAACTCACAAAGTGATAATCTGAATTAGATTATAGCAATATGTTATTGTTTTTAAATAGCTAGATGAGAAATATTTTTACAAAACTTGTTATTGCTCACAAAATTAACGTATTTCCACTAACCGTCCAGTCTCCTTTACAGTCAAGGTAATCACTACATCAGGTTCAGGCAAAAACCCTTTGCCCTTATCAGGCCATTCGATAAAGCAAACGTTGGCGTGATTGAAATAATCATTAATACCTATCCATTCCAACTCTTCTGGATCAGTAAGCCTATATAAATCAAAATGATAGAATTTACCCCCCCCTATTGTGTACTCCTCCACCAAATTATAAGTAGGGCTTTTGACGGTTCCTGAGTAACCTGCGGCGCGTAAATAACCTCTCACCAAGGTCGTTTTGCCTGCCCCTAAATCACCATGTAAAAAAATCAGGCTGTTGGGCACTAATGATTGAAAAAGCTCGGCTCCAAATTGCTCGGTTTCCTTGGTGTTCTGCAAAAACTTTTGCATCAATTAACCAATTGCCTAAGATAAGGCATTAAATCACTGGCCAACAAACCCCGTTCGCCAGCTTGCTTAACTGCTAAATCAGCCGCCATGCCATGCAGGTACACGCCTTGTTGCGCCGCATCTTTGGGTAAAAAACCTTGTCCGATCAAGCCTGCAATAACGCCAGCAAGCACATCGCCCATTCCACCCGATGCCATACCAGGATTTCCCGTTGTGGATACAGCAATATCATCATGTCCAGCTATCAAGGTTCCAGTGCCTTTAAGTACAACAATACCGCCATATTTAGATTGAATAGCAGCAGCGGCAGTGTAGCGGTCTTGCTGCACATCAGCGGTGGCACATTGTAATAACCGCGCAGCCTCGCCAGGGTGGGGTGTTAATATCCAATTGGCATGTTTTTCAGCGACATGAGCTAAAAGGTTAAGTCCGTCAGCATCAATGACCAACATTTTTGATGATTTTATCGCCGCAATAAACAATTCTGCCGCCCACTTACTTTGGCCTAATCCTGGCCCTACGACAATAACATTGGCTTTATCGAGTAATGCCGATAGCTGTTCTGCATTGCCCACGCCATGACACATTAATTCCGGCCTGCCCAAATTCAATAATGCAGCGTGTTCGGTATGCGTCGCGACACTTACCAGACCGGCACCCACGCGCAATGCCGCTTCGCCAGCCATTCTAGCTGCACCCGAATAGCCACGGTCTCCGCCTACTATCAACACATGTCCGTTATCACCTTTATGGGTACAACGGGAGCGTTGCGGAAAGGTTTTTTTGACTACTCGATAAATGTTGCTTGCAACTTTCTTAAAAACATCCTTTGGCACAGCCAAGGATGAATAAATAATTTCACCGCAATAATCTGCTGCCAATCCCGTATATAAGCCTTGTTTCAAGCCGATAAAAGTCACGGTACAGGTCGCTTTTACGGCACAACCCATGATATTTCCAGTATCGGAATTTAAGCCAGACGGCACATCAACAGCGATCACATTAGGCTGGTTTTTATTAATATTACGGATGGCTTGCTCATACACCCCAGTAACGGGTTTGCTCAGTCCCGTCCCAAACAATGCATCAACCAACACATCTGCCTTAATAACCATATCAGCTTGAAATGGCGTAACTGTGCCTTTGGCTTTGATGTAGTCTTGATAAGCAATGAGTGCGTTGCCCTTTAAATTTTCAGGATCAGAAAGCGCATAAACAATCACTTTCAAACCTACGCCCACTGCCAGTCCGGCTATAATGTAGCCATCGCCGGCATTATTGCCAGAACCGCAAAAAACACTGATCGTCTTCGCATTCGGCCACTTGATTCGAAGATGCCTAAAGACGGCATTTCCGGCCCTGCTCATCAACTCAATCCCAGGAATACCGCATTCCGTCATCACGATACGATCCAATTCCCTAACCTGAGCAGCCCGATAAAGTTTTGTTGGTAGTTTCTGCATGGTATCTTTAATGATCTCTTATATTATCTTAGGTAAAACATGGTGGTTTCAGACAATCCTGAAAAAATGACCAGCCTCGCCGCACAAATCAAAGTTTGGGGACAGGAACTCGGCTTTCAGCAAGTTGGCATTACCGACACTGATCTATCGAAAGCCGAAACCCATCTTGACAACTGGCTAGCCAAAGGCTTCCACGGCACTATGGATTACATGCAGCGGCATGGGCATAAGCGTAGCAGACCTGAGCTATTACATCCAAACACAAGCCGTATTATTTCAGTACGAATGGACTATTTGCCTGAGCCTGGCAAAGCCATGTGGCGTGAACTTGAAAATCCACTTACCGCTTACATTGCCCGCTACGCCCTAGGCAGGGACTATCATAAATTGATGCGAACCCGTTTGCAAAAGTTAGCCGACCGTATCTATGCTGAAGTTGGCGATTTTGGTTACCGCGCTTTTGTCGATAGCGCCCCAGTATTGGAAAAAGCCTTGGCAGAAAAAGCTGGCTTAGGGTGGATAGGCAAGCACACCAACCTGATTAACCGTAAAGCCGGATCGTGGTTTTTTCTCGGTGAACTTTATACCGACCTGCCCTTACCTGTCGACAACCCTGCCACAGCACATTGTGGCGTGTGCAGTGCTTGCCTCGACATTTGCCCAACCCAAGCCATCGTCGGGCCTTATCAGGTCGATGCGCGGCGCTGTGTATCGTATTTGACCATTGAACTACACGGCTCGATCCCTGAACCGTTAAGGGCGCTAATAGGTAATCGTATCTATGGCTGTGATGATTGTCAGCTCATTTGCCCCTGGAATCGTTTTGCCAACCTGACTCATGAAAAAGATTTTAGTCCAAGGCATCGTTTAAATACTCCAGAGCTGCTGGAGGTGTTTTCTTGGACTGAGCAGGAATTTTTGAGCAAAACTGAAGGTTCGGCGATTCGCCGCATTGGCCATGAACGTTGGCTGAGAAATATTGCCGTTGCTTTAGGTAATGCGCCAAAATCTGATGCTATTATTGAAGCACTAAAATCGAAGCTTCTGTATCCATCAGAATTAGTGCAGGAGCATGTTAAATGGGCTTTGAATCAACAAATTATAATTGCATCCACTTGAATACTCCTGTCTTGAAGGTGTGAAAGTTAGGCCATTTTTTCGCTTTTAGTTTCCACATGGGTTCACCTTTTAGCTCAATCGGGGAGTGTTACGACATAAACAAACCTTATTATGAAGACCTCTGCACAACCAGCCTAGTGCAATTAAATTTTGCAATCTAACTGGTTTGGGCTAGGTTCTTCCAGGATATGATGACTGTGTTGCTCGGTCTTTAATAAAGACTTAATTTTACCCGTTTTGGGGCTTGGGGTCGTGCAAAGGTCTCAAAATGATAAATAAGGGAATCTCTAAAAATTCAAAAAACTCCTTCTCCCTCTGGGAGAGGGGATTATTAGAGATTCTCATAAGTATAAAAATATCTCGTAAATGGTTTGATTGATTTTTTATAACATAAGGACTATAGTCATGCCTATAGTCATATAGGGATAATATCATGCAAACCATCAAGGCATCTGAATTCAAGGCCAAATGTTTACAACTGATGAATGAAGTGGCGGAATCTGGCGATATTATCGTCATCACCAAGAACGGCCAGCCCGTGGCGCAGCTTACCCCTGTGGCATCAAGACCGAACACGCTCGTTGGTTGCCATAAGGGCAAGATCAGTATCGTTGGGAATATAATCGCGCCATTGGGTGAGCCGTGGGATGCGGAATGACCGTCCTGCTAGACACCCACGCCTTAATCTGGCTAGACCAGGATGACCCAAACCTCGGCTCTGAGGCGCGCCAACGTGCCGACCTAGCTTTGCAGCAAGGTTGCTTGGCAGTATCTGCGATCTCATTCTGGGAAGTTGCCATGCTCGTCGCCAAGGGGCGAATGACTATGTCGCTGCCGCCAGCGGCATGGCGACGGGATTTGTTGCGCCTGGGGCTGGTTGAAATTCCCGTTGACGGCGAAATCGGCATCGTCGCCGCCCAGCTTGACCTGCACGGCGACCCGGCAGACCGGATTATCGTGGCGACAACGCAGCTAAAGGGAGCGGTTCTCTTGACTGCTGACCAAGCAATTTTGGATTGGAATAGTGAAGTTGAGCGTTATGATGCGCGGCGATAACGATTTACCTCTCTGGGTGCGCGAAGCAAAAAATCTTCCAGTGGCTTTCGCGCAGGTGCGCGAAGATGCTCTTATTGATGAATGGGTACTCAGGCGATTAGGCCAAGACGCTTCAATTGCGCTGATCGCTTCAGGCGGGTGTACGGCTGCTTTACTGGCTACGCTTACCAATGTTGCACATCTACAGCTAATCGATCCAAACCCATCTCAACTTGCATTAACGCGGCTTAAAATACGGTTATTACAGAGTTACGATATTGCTGATCGCTTGGCTATCTTGGGCCATAGGCCAATGCCTACTCAAGAAAGAAAAAATCTGCTGGCACTAGAATTGAGTATGCTTGGCTTGGCAGAAGACGCTATAGGGTCATTGGACTTTGTGGCGCGAGTAGGACCTGATTACTCAGGACGTTATGAGTGCCTCTTTGCTGTTTTTCAGCAAGCTGTGCGCGTACAAGCCGACGAACTTGCTGACATATTATTGCTGTCTGATCCCATTGAGCAAAGTCGCAGGGTATCACCAAAGACGGCATTTGGCCGATTGCTCGACCAAAGTCTTGATGAAGTTATGGCTTTGCCAAACCTAGTGCAGCTTTTTGGTACGGAGGCTACATTAAATCCAGTGGAATCGTTTTCAAGGCATTTTGCAAATAGAATTCGTCATGCCTTTACTGCCCTTCCCGCGGCAAATAATCCTTACTTATGGCAAATGCTTTATGGTCGCTACCCTGAGTCAGAACTTTGTCCCTGGTTGAGTAAGCCAGGACCCGTTGTTTTGCCGGAAATCACTTACCGTAAGCAATTTATGATTGATGCCTTGCAAGATCAGCCAGATTCTTTCGATTTTATCCAGTTATCAAATATCCTTGATTGGCTATCGGAAGCGCAAGCAATATCCACTTTAGATATAACGCAACAAGCATTAAAACCCGGTGGTTGGGTGCTGATACGCCAACTCAATTCATCCCTTGACATACCAAAGCTGGGTTCTATGTTTGATTGGCACACAGCGGAAGCACAACAATTGCATTCGGGTGATCGCAGTTTCTTTTATCGCGCTTTACATTTAGGCAGGAAGCGATGAGGGTACATGAACTTAAATCCGCTCCTGACACTGAACTAAGCCGTGCCTTGAAACGGTTTGAACAGCAATTTGCCTATCCTTTGGGGATAGGGCGATGCTTCCACATTCAACACCATACTGATTATCCGCGATTTTTTCGAGCAATAGGGGATGATGCAATGTGCTTTGTTGCAGAATCAGGGGCGCGCGTGATTGGTGTTATCAGTGTGGCACATCGAAAAATACTGATGCCCAATGGCGAGATCAAGCAGACGGCCTATATCGGTGATCTTAAAATCGATCCAGCATCGAACCGTGGCCGTATCCTTATCAAACTAGCCCAAGCAGCAGAACGATGGGTGAAAAAACGAGGCACAACAGCCTTTGGTGTAGTCATGGATGGCACTTCTGCAATTCCACCGCAATATACGGGGAGACTAGGGATTCCCTTGTTTCAGGAGATAGCAAAGATTAAGGTGTTGCAAGTCACTCTACCTGCACCAACAGCCAATACACAAAACCTTATTAAACATCAATCGGACGTTGAAATAGCCAGCGTCTGCTTGGGTCGTTTAAGTTTGGGTAGTTATGCGTGTATAGGCGGAGATTCTGATTTGCGTTCTGATATGGAGACTATGTGGCTTACGGCTTCGAATGAGCAAGCGTGCGCTATGCTTGAAGATACCCGCAAAGCCAAACGACTAATAACTAATGACGGAAACGAAATGTGTAATGCACATTTATCTTATTTCGCCTTCAAGGATTTGCGTTCTGGCGTTGAGTTGCTAAAAGTTGCTTGCCATCTTGCGACAAAAACCAGGCATTCAGGTTTGTTTGTGGCAATTGCAGAATCCGATGCTAATCACTTCCTTCAAGAACTCAAAGATTGGAATATCATTGTTGCACCAGCAACCGTTTTTGGTATTGGGTTTGAAAAAAAATTTTCATGGGTCATAAACACTGCGGAGATATAAATCATGAAACAAACCAGTCGCGCACCGTTCGTCACCGCCGCTGCTGACGCCGTACTCAAGAAATACGACATTCGGCATAACCCCTATTTTGAGTCTCTTACCAACGGTACGATGTCGCTAGACCGTTTTCGACAAACGCAGGAGCAATTTTTCTGGGCGGTCACTTTTTTTCCGAGACCCATGTCGGCTTTGGTTGCGCGTATTCCAGACCCGCAAAATCGACTTGATATACTTCATAATTTGGTCGAGGAACATGGTGAATTTCAAGAACAATTCTTTCATCACACCACTTTTCAGCAGTTTTTAAAATCTATAGGGAGCAATCCCGAGCATATCAACGACCAACCACTCTGTCCTGCCTTACGTGCTTTCAACAGTGTATTGACCGCCTCTTGTGTATTAGATGAACTTGAAGTTGGTATCGCCTGCATGGGCATAATCGAATTTGTCTTCGCAGACATCTCGGCTACTATTGGTAAAGCCGTCGTGCAAAACGGTTGGGTTGAAAAAGATCAGCTTGTGCATTACAAGCTTCATGCCGATATTGACGAAAGACATGCCGAGGAATTCTTTGTCGTCATTGAATCCCAGTGGAATGACCCGCAACGCCGTTATTACATTGAACAGGGTTTGGCACTTGGCGCTTATATTTTTAACAGGCTCTATACAGATTTATTCGATTTATCTGTATAAATGAAACAAAAAGTAGTCATCGGCTTTATCGGCACGCAGCTTGATTCTAGCACCTCGGTACGGTGGGTTAGCCATAGGGCGTGGTTAGCCGCGCAAACACATTGCACCTAAACAATTACTGGCGTTCATGCGGGGCGTAACCCGCCGAATGTGTGGGCTTCGCTTTGGTGGATTACGACGCGCTGAAAGCCTTTACTTATTTGAAAATTAAAAGATTTTGCGCGTATCGGCAATTGCTCCTGCATCCATGAAGTCGTAATCCACAATCCTTCGAGAATCACACCTTCCCGTATGCCGCGCCGAGCATCGGAGCATTTATCGGGAATAGCCCGTTAGGGGTGCGGCAGGGATGCCGCACTTTGCCAGAAGGACAGGGATGTCCTTTCTGGCAAACCCCGATAAATGCGAGAAGCGCAGGAAGCAAGCGGCATCGGGCGGATTTCTTTTGGATACTTTTCTTTGGCAGAAAAATGCAGGAGTATTTTTCTGCCAAAGAAAAGTATCTCGTCCGTGGGTACGAGAACCCACATTAAAGTCGCTGTCGTGGTAGCAACACATCTTGCAACTACAATCGGTTCTTGCCATATGCAAGGAATGTAAAAGCCTGTCAGAAGCCGGACGACGACTAATTTGCCGTGTCCCGCACACAACATGGTAGCACGAATGACGCTGAGCGTTTGCGGAAATACTTGGGGAAGTTTGGCTTGGAGTGGTCAAATCTGTAATCAGATAAGTGTTCTGATAAAGTGATTTTATTCATTTTCTGACCAACTACGCTATTTTATTGATGCTACCAAATACAGCAAGACCAAGTTAATAATGATGAGAATCGCGGATAAACCTTGCCAGAACCGTAAGGGATTACGTTGTAGTAAAGGGATGTTATCTTCAGAACGCAGAAAGCTAGGATTGGGGTTATTAAGGTCATATAGAAATTCCGATAATTCCTCATAACGCAATCCTGGCGTAATTGAAGTGGCCTTTTTCAACGCACCGTCAATCCAGATGGGTACCATTGGATTGTTATGAAAACTAGGTACATAGCGTAAGTTGGCAAGATAACCTTGGCTGGGTTTTTCCGGCATATCCTCACCAAAAGCTAAACTGCCGTTGAGCATTTCGTAGGTAATCACTGCTAGGGAATAGAGGTCTGATTTTACTGTGCCGCGTTGCCCAAGGTGGTATTCGGGCGCAGTGTAATTCAATGTGCCAAGAATATTGGCTTCTCCATCAAGGTCAATGGGCGTAATTTCGGCAATACCGGCAATTTTAACCGAACCAAAGTCAATAATTTTTGCCACGCCGTTCTTGTCGAACATTATGTTTTCCGGCTTAAGATCCTGGTGCAACATTTCTTTGCGGTGGAAGGCTCGCAATCCTTTGGCAATTTGTTCTACTATTTTCCTAACCGTGATGATGTCGGCTTTGGGGTTTGCGCTCATCCAAGACCTGAGAGTTTGTCCTTCCAGATATTCGGTAACGTAATACACTGCGCTTTTGGGGCGGTCAGTTGTGATGATTTTTAAAACATTGTTATGGTCAATCCGTTTTCCAGCCCATTCTTCATGCAGAAAATGTTCAATGAAATGGGTGTCGTCATCATAGAGTATTGACGGCGTTTTTAAGATGACCTGGGTATTGGTTTGGGTGTCCAAAGCACGATAAATCTGGGTGCGTTTGCTGGCATGTAATTCCTCTTCAATACGATAACCATCAAGCATTGCGCCAGCTTGCAACGGGGGTGGAAACGGTAAGTTGGCATGGCGGCGAAGGATTTCATCTTCTTTTGCGTCTGGTAAACCCTCAACCCTAAGCAATTGGCAGGTCAGGTTATCATCGCTGTTATTGGCTTTGGCTTGTTGCAGAATCTTCTCGGCAAGCAAAGTCAGATCGGCGCCTTCTTTCAGCAATTTCTTTAAGCTTTTGTCGTCGATAAAATCGTGGATTCCATCGGTGGTCATCAAAAACAGGTCGTTTTGCTCTAGCGGCAAAGATTTGTAATCAACTTCCAGCCTGGGTTCTATGCCCATCGCCCGGCTAAGGTAATTTTTATCCTGGGAAATCCAGATACGATGGTCACGGGTGATTTGCTCAAGATTGCCTTTTCGTAAGCGGTAAATTCGGGAGTCACCTACATGAAAGAGGTGGGCAGTGGTGGATTTTAAAACGATGATGCTTAAGGTGCTGACCATGCCTTTGGTCGATTGATAACGGATTTGCCCTTGGCTATACAGCCAGGAATTAGTGGCGGAAAGAATCTTTTGCCCAGCTTGCTTAACCGACCAGGAATCCGGTGTGCTGAAATAATCGTTTAGGAAGCTTGCGACACAGGCTTGGCTTGCCTGTTTTCCAGCATCACTACCGCTCATGCCATCAGCAATCGCGGCGACGATGCCTTTGTGGGTCAGTTGCGGTTCGTTAGAGATAATGGCACCGACGAAATCTTCGTTATCGTCTTTGATACCCTTATCGGTAGCAAAGCCAACGCTGGCTTTGAGTGTAGTCATAGCCGATAGTTTAACTCAACTCAATCATCTCAACCGTCCCGTCTTCCAGGACTTCTGCCATGTGGCCTTTTGGTTCATCGATAAATTGGACGGTAACCAGTACGGCTAATGCAACAGCGCACATCACCAAAAAAAAGACCGATGGAGTGACAAGCGATAAGATTGTCAAAAAAAATACTCCACCGACATTACCATAAGCGCCGACCATACCGGCGATTTGCCCAGTCATACGGCGTTTGATTAACGGCACGATGGCATATACCGCGCCGCAGCCGCCGGACACAAAGCAAGAGCAAGACATGGTAAGCAATACGACAACCGGAATCGACCACTCCGAATCTATGAACGACATGATGAAGTAACCTGCTGACATACCTGCGATAAAAACAGACAAAGACACTTTGCGGCCAAATTTATCGCTAAGCCAGCCGCCAGCGGGACGGGCAATGAGGTTAATAAAGGCAAAACTCCCACCCAGCAATCCTGCCTCGACCATCGTAATACTTTGTGATTCATGAAAGGTTTCAAAGAAGAACATCGGCAACATCGACACCACAGCCAGTTCTGAGCCGAAAGCAATCATGTAAGCCAAGTCCAAAACCGCAACTTGCTTGAATTTGTATTTGTGAATCTCTGCAACCGGTTTTTGTAGGTGTTCCTCATTGACATGGATGATCTTGTACACGTTATACACGAACAAACACCAGATGCCGATGTGGATAAAGATGGCGGCCATGTCTGATAAAAGATTGGTATAGTTTGCGCCCCCAGATGATGACAGTTTCCAAGTTAGCAAACTTAAGGTTGCGTACAAAGGGATATTCATCGCTATATAAAAGAATAAATCCCAGATGCTGCTGACTTCCATAGCTCCCGCTTTTTTGGGTTTGAAGTAGGTTGAGCCCTTGGGCGTGTCTGTCACGCTGAAGAAATACACGACGGAATAGAGCAGAGCGATAACGCCAGTGGATGCTATCGCATAACGCCAGCCTTCGTCACCACCAAAGGCTAGGGCAAGCGACGGCAAAGCAATCGCCGCTGCCGCCGAGCCAAAATTGCCCCAGCCGCCGTAAATGCCTTCGGCAATCCCGACTTGCTTGGCTGGAAACCACTCACCAACCATGCGGATGCCTATCACAAAGCCTGCGCCAATAAAGCCCATTAAAAACCGGGCAAGCGCCAATTGTTGAAAGTTATCTGCCGTAGCAAACATAAAACAAGGAATACTGCCTAACGCCAGTAAAGTCGAATAGGTTCGTTTAGGGCCGAACTTATCCACCAGGATTCCAATAATAATACGTGCCGGAATGGTCAACGCCACGTTTAAAATCAGGATGGTTTTTATTTCCGGCTGGCTTAAGTGTAAGGTTTTGGCAATCGCCAGCATTAACGGTGCATGGTTAAACCACACGACAAAGCTGATGAAGAACGCCATCCAGGTCATGTGCAGGATTTTGATATTTCCTGAAAAGGAGAACAGGTTCAGTTTTGGTGATGACATTTCGGATAGCCTTCCTAATTAAAGTGGTGTTATTGAAGAATAAGCAATAGCCGTGCCATTTTTGTAGGGAGTATTTTTTTTACATCGCTTCGTTTTAAATAATGGCAGATGGCGAAACCTGTATCCGATTTGACAAAACGGAGTTGCAAACCTAGGTTTGCACTCCAAAATACACGCGACTCACAGGCATGAAGCTAACAAGTCCATCAAAAAAATACAGGTTTAACCTACGGCTCAAATAATCATCAAAGCAATCTTGCTAGGTAGTTCCTCTGCACCAAATGTGATGGGATTTCCACTGCGATAAACGGTAACATGCACCACGAGCGAGCCTATTGCACCGTTTTAATGCATAAACCCGCACGATTTTGTGCTTTCGATAAAAAATAACAGTAATGTCAGTTGCTTATATTTATGGCATACAAATTGCTTTTACTCTATAAAATCAAAAAATATAAATTGGGTTGCGAGGTAAGCATGAGTACAAAAAAGTCACTGGTTGTTATCGGCAATGGCATGGTGGGCCAAAATTTCCTAGCCAGCCTAATGGCAAGCCAGTGCAAAGACAGATATCACGTTACGACGTTTTGCGAAGAACCTCGGCCAGCTTATGATCGCGTTCACCTGTCAGCATTTTTTTCAGGTAAAACGGCAGCCGATCTGGCTTTGGCAGATGAAGACTTTTTTGCAAGCAACGATATCACAATCCATTTAGGCGACAAGGCCGACCGCATAGATCGCGAGAAGAAAATTGTTACTTCGGCCTTAGGCGTAACTATTGCCTATGACACCTTGGTTTTGGCAACGGGTTCTTATCCCTTTGTGCCGCCCGTGCCAGGCCATGACAGACCTAACTGTCTGGTTTATCGCACTATAGAAGACTTGGAAGCAATGGCAACTGCGGCTAAGTCAAGTAAAATTGGTGTCGTAGTAGGCGGTGGTTTGTTGGGGTTGGAAGCGGCCAATGCGCTTAAAGACTTAGGCTTGGAGACTCATGTTGTCGAATTTGCGCCACGCCTGATGGCGGTGCAGTTAGATGAAGCTGGCGGTGCGATGCTCAGGCATAAGATCGAAGATTTAGGTGTAAAGGTTCACACCGGTAAAAACACCACGCTGATTACCGATGGTGAGAAGTGTGTAAACAAAATGTGCTTCGCTGACGGCGAAGAACTGGAAACTGACATCGTTCTATTTTCAGCAGGTATTCGTCCGCGTGATGACATTGCCCGTGCTTGCGGCCTGGAAGTTGGCCCACGCGGAGGCATCGTCATTGATAACCAGTGCAAAACCTCCGATCCTGCTATTTACGCCATCGGCGAATGTGCACTTTGGAATGGCATGATTTTCGGTTTAGTTGCACCAGGTTACGCGATGGCGCGTACCGTGGTTGCCGATCTTGCGGCTGAAACCGCGAGTTTCACTGGCGCGGACATGAGCACTAAGCTAAAACTGATGGGCGTTGATGTTGCCAGTATCGGTGATGCCCATGCCAAGTCGCAAGGAGCGCTGGTTTACACTTACCAAAATGGCGCGAGCGAAGTCTATAAGCGTCTGGTGGTCAGTCAGGATAAAAAGCAATTGCTTGGCGCAGTACTAGTCGGTGACGCTTCGGGCTACGGCACTTTATTGCAATACTGCTTAAACGGTATCGAACTGCCAGAAAATCCTGATGCGTTGATTTTACCCCCGCGTTCCGATGAATCCGTCGGTTTAGGCCCCGATGCACTTCCGATGTCCGCCCAAATCTGCTCCTGCTACGATGTGACTAAGGGGGCAATCTGCCAAGCGATAGAAGCAGGTTGTACGTCGATTGGCGCATTGAAAGCAGAAACCAAGGCTTCTACCGGCTGTGGCGGTTGTTCAGCATTATTAAAATCGGTGATGGATTGTGAGTTATTGAAACACGGTATAGAAGTCAACACCGACATTTGCGAACATTTCCCCCATACCCGTCAGGATCTTTACAACCTCGTCGTCGTCGAACAAATCAAGACCTTCGACGGGCTATTAGAAAGCCACGGTAAAGGCCGAGGTTGTGAGATATGCAAACCTGCCATCGGCTCTATTTTGGCATCTTACTGGAACGAATACGTACTTGCGAACGAGCATTTAGGCTTGCAGGACACCAACGATACGTTTCTGGCGAATATGCAGAAAGACGGCACGTACTCCGTCGTACCACGCATCACTGGCGGCGAAATCAGCCCTGACATGCTGATTGCACTCGGTCAAGTCGGCAAAAAATACAAGCTTTATACCAAGATTACGGGTGGTCAACGGGTGGACTTATTTGGTGCGCGGGTTGACCAGTTACCTCATATATGGAAAGAACTCATCGATGCAGGATTTGAATCCGGCCACGCTTATGGCAAATCCTTACGTACCGTAAAATCCTGTGTCGGCAGTTCGTGGTGTCGCTACGGTATTGACGATAGCGTAGGTTTGGCGATAGAGCTGGAAAATCGTTACAAAGGCTTGCGATCTCCACATAAGCTCAAGTTTGCCGTTTCTGGTTGCACCCGCGAATGTGCGGAAGCACAAAGTAAAGACATCGGTGTTATAGCGACTGAATCAGGCTGGAATTTATATGTCTGCGGCAATGGCGGCATGAAACCGCGCCATGCGGATTTATTTGCTACCAGCTTAGATAAAGAGACTTTGATCAAATACATTGACCGGTTATTGATTTTTTATGTACGAACGGCAGCCCGTCTCCAACGTACGTCGGTTTGGATGGAGAACATGGAAGGTGGTCTGGATTATCTGAAAGCCGTGGTCATTGAGGATAAACTTGGCTTATGTGAACAACTAGAGCAACAAATGAGCTATGTCATCGATACCTACCAATGCGAATGGAAAACCACGATTGAGGATGAAAGCAAACTAAAACGCTTCCGCCACTTTATTAATAGCGACCAGCCCGACGATAACGTGGTATTTGTCGAGGAGCGCGGACAACTTCGGCCCGCCGATGAAGAAGAACGCAAGCATTTCAAAATGATGGAGGTTGCTTGATGGCACCTGTAGGAAATGCAGCATGGAAAAATGTTTGTAGTGCGGATGATTTGCAGCCGGACTCCGGTGTGTGCGCGTTGGTTGATGGCCAGCAAATGGCGATTTTTTACATGGCTAAAGAGCAGGCAGTTTATGCCCTCCATAACTACGATCCGATAGGCAAAGCCAACGTATTGTCGCGTGGGGTGATAGGTGATATCAAAGGCGAGCCTGTTGTGGCCTCACCGTTATACAAACAACATTTCAGCCTGAAGACGGGGAGATGCCTTGAGGATGAACAGGCCGTCGTCCCCGTTTATCCAGTCCGTATCCTTAATGGTAGGGTTGAAGTGCAGACTACCACGGCTGATGCTACTGAAGGCTATATTAATGAGGAGGCTGGCGCATGAAAGCCGACTACTACATTGCAGACGTTTTCACCACTCAACTGTTCAATGGCGCACAAATAGCCGTATTCCCCAATGCTGATGGCTTAAACGAAAAAACGATGCAGCTCCTCGCCAGGGAATTGAACTTGTCCGAAACGGTTTTTGTCTTTCATCCTGAACGGAGCGATACCCTACGCAAAATGCGGATTTTTTCCCCAAAAAAAGAAGTCGATTTTGCAGGGCATCCGATTATTGCGACGGCTTACGTTTTGGGATTGTGCGGTGATATCCCTTTAAAGGACGGAATTACTCCTATCGTTCTCGAACAAAATATAGGGCCGATTGATGTCAATATTACAGCGGTTGACGGTAAACCTACGTTTGTGCAATTTGCCCGTACAGTAGTTTCAATCGTTGACCGATTTGCGCCGACCGATGAAGAACTGGCGAGTTTTTTAGGCATCAAGCAAACCGAGCTGGATCATAAAAAATACTCACCGCGTCTGGTTTCTTGCGGTTTCCCCTATTTGATCGTACCCGTATGGAATTACGATACCGTGAGGCAAGCAAAATTTAACAGCGCCGCCTGGAGTCAATCCATCGCGCCGCAAACCGCCGCACAGGAAATTTTGCTGTTTGCGCCCAAAACGCCGTTTGTGGACTCTGATTTTAACGCCCGCTTGTTAGGCCCGCATATTGGTATTTACGATGACCCGCCAATCGGTAGCGCCATGCCCGCATTTGCTTCGTATTTGTGTTCCTTTGAACACACCCGAAAAGGTACTCACGTTTTTGCAGTCGATAGAGGCGATGCTAACAGCCGCAGGAGTGTCATCAATCTGGAAATGGATAATAAAGGCCATGAGCAATTACCTTTGCGGGTAGGTGGTGAAGCCGTGTTGTTTGCTCAAGGTACGATTGACTTACCGGAGTGATTTTTGCATCGTCCCCACGCATCGACGTGGAAATGCCGCTTGTGATGCTCCAGCGTCACGCAACGCCAGAGCGTTGCTACATGAATTCCCATTTATGCCCTGTGGGTACGCAAGAGAATGGGAACTATATGAATATGATTATTTAAGTTTTCTATAGCCATATGTTATTTGGAAGAAATATAAAGAACCCCATTAAGATGGCCGATAAAGGCGTGGTCAACTGGACTTATTCGACCTGTGGCTATTGCTCTACCGGATGCTCCATTGAAATCGGCACGAATACCGAAGGCCAACCTGTCGCTTCCAGAGGGGTAGGCGATGCCGATGTCAATCGTGGCAAATTGTGCCTTAAAGGTATCTTTGAATATGAAGTATTTGAAGCCTCGGGTCGTGCCAGTAAACCCCTTATCCGCGATTACATTCACAAACCCTATTCTCCTACGGATTGGGATACCGCACTGGATAAAACCGCATCCGAAATCAAGCGAATTCAGGCTACCTATGGACGGGATTCGTTCGCCGTTGTATCCACCGGCCAAATCCTCACCGAAGAATTTTACACCTTGGGCAAGCTGGTACGTGGCGCAATCGGCACCAATAACTATGACGGCAATACTACCTTATGTATGGCCTCGGCAGTATCCGGTTATAAGCGTTCGTTTGGTTCTGATGGCCCACCAGGTTGCTATGAAGACTTTGAACATACTGATTGCCTGATCGCGTGGGGTTCAAACTTGCCCGAGCAACATCCGATTATCTACTGGCGGATGAAAGAGGCACAGGAAAAGCGCAAATTTCCGTTAATCGTCGTCGATCCTCGTGTGACCATCTTTGCACAAAATGCCGACATCCATTTGCCGATCACTCCAGGCACGGATGTGGTGCTGCAAAATGCATTAATCCATGTCATTCTCAAAGAGGGATTGGAAGACCGCGACTATATTAATGCCAACACCAACGGCTTTGAGGAGTTAGCCAAGGAAGTCGAAAACTACGACCCGACTACAGCAGCAAAACTTTGTGGTATTGACGAAGATACGATTCGCACAGTAGCCAGACTTTATGCGAAGGCTGGGGTGGCTATGAGTATCTGGACGATGGGCATCAACCAAAGCACCCACGGCTCCGATGGCGTGGTGGGCATCAATAACCTGAACTTGGTCACAGGCAATATTGGCAAGGCGGGCGGCACCAGCTTGTCGATTACCGGACAATGCAATGCCATGGGGACGCGCGAGTGGTCTTCCTGCTCTGGCTTGCCTGGTTATCGTGCCTTGGAAAAACCTGAAGACCGTGAAGAAATCGCTAAGTTTTGGGGTATTGATCCTGATTTTTTCCCCAAGAAACGTGGTTTGACCGAAACCGATATTTTCCCTGCGATAGAAACCGGAGAAATTAAAGGCCTGTGGTTGGTTGCTACCAATCCTATGACCTCGATGGCGAATACGCCACGTATCCGAAAGACGCTGGAAAAACTCGAATTTTTAGTGGTACAAGATGCCTACTATGATGTTGAAACCAGCCAATACGCGCATATCTTTCTGCCGGCGGGGATTTGGGCGGAAAAAGAAGGCGTGTTCACCAATACCGAACGTCGCGTCAATCTTACCCGTCAGGTTAAGCAGCCTTATGCCGATTCCAAATCGGATATGCAGATTTTTAACGAGCTGGCGAAACGGTTTGATAATGGCAAGCTTATTAAATTTCCGGAAAAACCAGAAGACGTTTTTGAAGAAATGAAACAGCTCAGCAAAGGGCGGTTGTGCGATATAAGCGGCATGAGCCACGACTTGATCGAACAGCAACGCGGCATTCAATGGCCTTATACTGAAGCGCAAGCTGCACAGGACGCTAAAGGTACGCAACGCTTATATACAAAGCCTGCGACTTATTGTTATCCCGATGGCAGGGCAAAATTGATTCCCCTGCCCTTCATCAACAATAACGAAGTACCGGATGAGCAATATCCATTCTGGCTTAATTCCGGCCGCCTTGTTGAACATTGGCATACCCGAACCAAAACCGGAAAGATTGGCAACAATAACAAATTCAGCCCTATCCCGTTCATGGAAATGAGTCCAGATGCAGCAGAAGATTTGGGCATAAAACACCAATCCTATGTGCGCGTCACCTCCCGTCGTGGCGATGCAGTTGTCATGGTGATGCTGACGCATCGGGTGCCGAAAAATATGGTGTTTATTCCATTTCATTTTTTTGATTGCGTTAACCGCCTGACGTTGGGCTTACTGGATCCCCATTCAAGACAGCCAGCATTTAAACAATCAGCAGTGGCTATTGAACACGTAGACCAAGATTTTGCCGCGCAATTAAGCAAGGAATCTCGGACTTATTAGTAGAATGTCAAAATTACACGTAACCGTGCATTTACTCCACCTCCATCAGGGAGATGAGGGGGTTAAAATAAACTTACCCTTTTGCTTATTTCCCCTCACCCAACCCTCTCCCTCTGGAGAGGGTTTTAATTTGGGCTTATAAAACCCCTAACTCAACCATCACTGGATTGATTATGTTCGAAGTACGTGACGATGAACCCAAATACGCTTTTCTGAATAACACGGAAAGCAAGGAAAAAAACCGCTACAACCTCAACATCGAATTGACCGATGCCAGCAGCGAGTTAAGATGTAAAAGCCTAAACATTAACGGTGATGCTGCTATTGGTGAAAATCCTGATCGTTATAAGCAACATGGCTTTTATTTCAATGCCGACAACTGCATCGGTTGTCACGCTTGCGAGTCCGCTTGTAGCGAAAAAAATGATGTGCCAGCGCATATTGCGTTTCGTTCGGTTGGCTTTGTCGAAGGTGGCACTTATCCCGATTATCAGCGCATTAACATTTCAATGGCATGTAACCATTGCGATGATCCGGTTTGTTTAACGGGATGCCCTACCCGTGCCTATACCAAATTTGCCGAATATGGCGCGGTGCTGCAAGACCCTGATATTTGTTTTGGTTGCGGTTATTGCACTTGGGTATGCCCTTACAATGCGCCCCAACTTGATCCCGTCAAAGGCGAGGTATCAAAATGCAACATGTGCGTAGATCGTCTGGAAGTTAACCTAAAACCGGCTTGTGTAGCGGCCTGTTTAGGTAATGCACTGGACTTCGGCGTAATCGAAAATATCCCTGAAAATCGCACCCAAGCGAAAACTGAAATACCAGGATTTCCTACTACCGATATTACGCATCCCAATATCCGTTTCCAACAAACCCGTACCACACATCGGGAAATGACCCGTACCGACGATATGCCACTGAAATATCATCGTGATGACGCGCAAGATAAATTCAAACCGGTCGTTGACGAAAAGCAAGGTAAGGAACGGCATTGGAATTTTCGTAAACTGCTGACCAGCCACGAAAGTGCCCATGTTATTTTTACGCTGTGTACACAGGCTACAGCGGGTGCTTTTGCATTGCTGATATTGGGTGGCTGGTTCAATGTCGCCCCAATCGTCATGCTCAAAAATACCAGTGCGTTCATCCCGCTAATCTTTGTGATAGTTGCAGTTAGTACCGTGGGCTTATTCAAACTGAACATGCACTTGGGTAAACCACACCGTTTTTATCGTGGCTTTAATAATCTGAGGTTATCGCCTGTTAGCCGTGAAATTGCCGGTGTTTCGATGTTTTACACTGGGTTGTTAGGCTATGCCGTTTTTGGTTTATTTGATAACGGGCTGATGCAATTCATTGCTAACAGCTTTGCTTTCGTTGGGGTCGTTAGTGGTGCAATAGGCTTGTATTACATGTATAAGTTATACCGAATTCCTGCCAGACCATTCTGGAACCACTGGCAAACAGGAAGTGCATTTTTTGGGACGATGCTCAGCTTTGGCGCTTTATTGATTGCGGCTGTCAGTGTATGTATTCTGCCATTGGCATCTGCTGGAACACAGCCATTATTACAACTGCTCGCTGCTATCATGGTCATAGGCTTGTCTGTTGAAGGCATAGGCCATATTGCCCACGCCCGTGCTATGCATGGGGCAGAACATGAAGGTTCAGCGTCATATTACCAACAAGTCACTGAGTATGGAAAATCCTACATCCTTCGTAACTGTCTGCTAGGGTTTAATCTAGCATTAGCCGTTACCTTAGCAATGACAGATTTATCAAGTGCTGCTGGCACTATATTGGGATTAATATTAGTCATAACCATGCTCGTCATGGCAGCATTTGGACGTTCCTTATTCTTCGTGCTGGTCATCCCGACCACCATGCCCGGCGCATTTTTCTGGAAGAACAAAGGCTTTGTCGAACATGCCAGAGCAACAGGTTTAGCCGATGCACCCCAGCATGGCGTGGCTTATGAACGGCATCATTCATTCAAGGTAGATGAGTTAATCAAGACGATCAAGGAGAATTCGATTAGCGATATGATTAACCATATCAAGTGGATTTTTGGGAAATAAGCAATAATACCAATCCCAATAAGTTGCTATACGAATCCCCTCATCCCAGCCTTCTCCCTCTGGAGAAGGCTGGGATGAGAACTGATGGGAGTGGTATAAATTTTCAACAGGCGAATCAATAATCAATCTGATAAGCATCAAAGCAGCATTCAATTTACTCGATTCCTTTGCCCCATTGCCCCGCATAAAACCGTTCATTCAATTCTGCCCTCCTCCGTTCGGCTAATTCGGCACTTTTAAATTCGTCATCAAGCTGCCCAATATCAGCCTGATAACCCACAGCCATCATCGCCATGGGCTGGCAATTGGCAGGAAGCTGAAAAACTTCGTAGGCTAAGTCAGCATCAAAGCCGCCCATTTGATGCACACATAATCCCAATGCCGTTGCCTGCAAGCACAGGCTGGCACTGGCGGCTCCGGTGTCATACATTGCCCAACGATTGGGCTTGCCGTTGTGGTTGAAATGTCCCATAGCGACTGACAATATCAACAACGGTGCGTTCTTGGCCCATTGCCTGTTTTTTTCGACCAGCGTCCCGAATGCCTGTTGCCAAGCCGCTTCGTCCGTCGCTTTATCGCACACCACAAACCGCCACGGCTGGTCATTAAAACAAGACGCTGCCCAACGTGCGGCTTCCAGCAGCGCCAGTAAGTCATCACGGCTTACTGGTTTGTCAGGATCAAAAGCCCTGGGACTCCAGCGTTTCTGGATTAGCTCATGTATCTTTACGCCAGTATTTGCTGGTTTATGCTGCATATTCATCTCCTTAACTTTAAGTTTGATAACAATGGATTTATTGGGTCAACACGCCATCACGGTAGTCACGGTACGCCTGTTCAATTTCTGCCGTCGTGTTCATGACAAACGGGCCTGATTGCACAACTGTCTCATTCAATGGCATCGCGGCTAAGATAAGAAATTGTGCCGACTGATCTAGCGTTATCAGATGAATGTTATCGCCGTTAATTAACTGCCCCAGTTGTCCAGCCTTTAAAACTTTATCCGATGATCCAAACGTCAACTCGCCTTTATAAACATAGACTAAAGCCGTATGTTCTGGGTCTACCGGAATATCCAACGCTTGCTGAGGACTTAGTAATACATCGAAATACAAGGGTTGTGTCGTCACGCCTGATACTGCTCCCGATATTTTTTCCGTTCCCTCAACATATTCACCAGCAATCAGCTTAATGTAACCTCCATTTGCTATTGTGATATGGGGGATGTCCTTAGCCGCAATGTCACGGTAATGTGGCGGCTTCATTTTCTCCTTGGCAGGCAGGTTTAGCCAAAGCTGAAAACCATGCAGCAAGCCATTTTCCTGTTCCGGCATTTCGGAATGGATAATGCCGTGTGCGGCTGTCATCCATTGCACGTCGCCTTTCTGTAAATGGCCTTCATTGCCCAGATGGTCGCGGTGCAGCATGGTGCCTGCCAGCATGTAAGTCACGGTTTCAAAGCCGCGATGCGGGTGGTCAGGGAAGCCGCCGATATAATCTGCCGCTTCATCCGAGCCAAACTCATCGAACAAAATAAACGGATCAAATTTGTGTTGTTGCGGGTTGATGACGCGTTTGAGCTTAACGCCAGCACCATCCGAGGTATTTTGCCCAGCAACAACCGTTGCAAGTTGTCGATTTTGCTTATTCATCTTTAACCCCCAAGACATTGTTCTTGACTAGATAGCTGTCCAAAGAATACCGTCCACCACCCATCAATATCAGTGTTACCGTCGCTGACAACAAAGCCAGCGCGTATTCAATGCCGTGCGCTTCCAGAAAAAAGCCGTTGCCCCAATGCACCCCAAACAGTGCCACTAACATCGTGATGGCACTTACCGCAGCCGCAGGACGGGTCAATAGACCTATTATTAGGGCAATGCCACCAAAAAATTCCGCACTACCTGCCAATAACGCCATTGTATACCCTGGGTTTAAGCCTACCGATGCCATCCATTGCCCAGTGCCTTCCAAGCCATAGCCCCCAAACCAGCCAAACAATTTTTGGCTACCGTGTGCCGCCAGGATAATTCCGATAGGCACACGCAAGGTAGCAACTTCCCAACCAGCATTAGAAATTAGAATTTTATTGATTAAATCTTTCATACTTACCTCATAAATGTGTAATAAATTGAAACGTCAAAGCCATTATAAAGTTGCTTGTTAGAATAAAAAGCGATAGATTTTGCTTAATACATTCAAAATATTTGAACAATAATCGTCATGAAATACCCGATCACCCTTGATGCCTTGGAAGTCCTAGATGCCATAGACCGGAAAGGCAGTTTTGCCGCAGCAGGTAACGAACTGTTCCGAGTGCCTTCGGCGATCTCTTATACCGTGCAGAAGCTGGAACAAGACCTGGCTGTGGTCTTGTTCCGCAAGGAAGGCCGGAAGGCCGTACTGACGCAAGCCGGAAAAGTCTTGCTTGAGCAAGGCCGAGAAATCCTGGAAGCAACCGAACGCCTGGCGGTCGCCACCAAGAAAACCCATAGCGGTTTCGAGCCTGTGTTCAATATTGCAATCGACTCCATCCTGAGTTTTGAGTTCATTTATCCGTTGATAAACGAGTTTTACAAGGTACTGCCGGATATTGAAATCAATATTTATGAAGAAGTATTGGGTGGCGCACAAGAAGCTATAGTGAATAATCGGGCGGATTTGGTCATCGGTACAGGCGCTGAAACCCTACCTAGTCCAGGCATTAAATATCATAAGATTGGCGAGATTGAATGGCTTTTTGCCGTTGCACCTGGACATAAGCTGACTAACGCACCACTGCCGCTTTCCCGGCAATTAATTGAACAACACCGCTTTATCGTGGTGAGGGATTCGGCCAGGAATCAAGCCTCACAAAGCCGTCGTGTGTTCAGCAAACGTCCGGTATTGAGCGTACCGTCAATTACCGAAAAAATAAATGCCCAGTGTTTGGGGCTAGGTGTTGGGTTTCTGCCAGCACACCGGATTCAAGTCCAGCTTGAACGAGGCCAACTCATTGCATTGCAAGTGGAAAACAAGATACCCATAGAAGCTATCAACATAGCTTGGAAACCGACAAATAACGGGAAAGTCTTACGCTGGTTTATTGATAAGCTATCTGGTTACGACTTCATTTAGGAATTAAAGATATAAATCCTCCTATATGAATGCTTTTTAATGAATGGCAATAACCAACGCGCTAAAATTATCCTTCCACGCGGGGCGGGGTTTTAAACTTCCAAATGTTTTGCTGATGGCAATATTCCTGAACCAGGCGGAGAATAAAAAGCGATAGATTTTGCTTAAGTATTAGCATCTGGTTTTGTGCATTAACCACCTATTGTTCTGAGCCTGTTCATCCAGACGAACAAGAGCTTTTAGATGCAAAATGTGAAGACGCTAGTTGGGCAGTGCCTGAACTACAGGCTAAGCTATATGAATTGGAGACCGCTTATAAGGACTATGGGGGCGGTAATGAGAAAGTTAATTCCGGTGCTTCTGGTCATAAGACCAGGATAGAAATTATTGAGGCTAAGCTAAAGTGGTTTGAAGATGAATGCAAAACACCCAATTGCCTTTAAGTTATGTCGCTGAAAAAAATAATAAAAAGTTTTGAGTCAGATTACTACCGTATTTTTTCCATTATCTCATTTAATTCAGATGCTGGAAAATGGATGGGAAAAATACGTATCATGAGGAAAGATACTGATGAAGTTGTGAGAGGTGGGTTCAGGATTTTCGATGAAGACAAGAAAAACCTTGAAAAAAAATTAGTTTCACGATGCCTTGAAAAATTACCAGATGATTTATCAAAACTAGGCAACCCTTATGAATGGCAAAATAAAGGCAGAGAAATTTTACTGCGCTATCTGGCATTGAAATACAGCATTACTAGCTTTGGTAGGAGTTATCGCGAGGCTTTTGAAAATGTAAATAGTATGAATGAAACTGAGCGAACTGAGAATTTTGTCAGTTTTTGGAATCTCTTGCTTGATGAATCTGTAGCTTTGACGAGATCTATAGAATTGCTAACTGAAGAAGACAGGTGCAATATGCTTCGATTACCAAAATTCGTTTTTGATAATTTGTCCGATCCGTGGAATTTGGACGAAATTGACTCTAGGTTAGGTATTTATCGTTTTATTCTAAATCCATCGCAACTCGAAAAAAAAACCTATAACAATCAGAAAAGAACATTAAGAAAACATTATAAAAAACTTGGCTGGTCTTAAAATTACGACCGTACGGCGGGTTGTAACCCGTAAGGCGCAATAGGGTCGTAGGGACGATTTGCGAGGCGTAATCGCCCGAACCTGGCCTCCCCAAAACGTAAGGCGGAATAAAAAATTGGCGCTAATGCGTGACGGGGTTTGCAACCCCGTTACTCACGTTTTGCCGACGATTTCGTTGTTGAACCATGTTGAAACCTACCAACGGGGCAACATGCCCCGTCCGGCTCAGGAGAACATGCACTTGGGTAAACCACACCGTTTTTATCGTGGCTTTAATAACCTGAGGTTATCGCCTGTTAGCCGTGAAATTGCCGGAGTGTCGATGTTTTACACCGGGCTGTTAGGTTACGCAGTGTTCGGACTTTTTGATAATCCCATACTAAATTTGATTGCCAATATCTTCGCCCTTATTGGGGTGCTGAGTGGTGCTATAGGCTTATTTTATATGTACAAGCTGTATCGTATCCCTGCCAGACCGTTCTGGAATCATTGGCAAACAGGAAGTGCATTTTTTGGCACGATGCTCAGTTTTGGCGCATTGTTGGTTGCGGCTGTCAGTGTATGTATTCTGCCATTGGCATCTGCTGGAACACAGCCATTATTACAACTGCTCGCTGCTATCATGGTCATAGGCTTGTCTGTTGAAGGCATAGGCCATATTGCCCACGCCCGTGCTATGCATGGGGCAGAACATGAAGGTTCAGCGTCATATTACCAACAAGTCACTGAGTATGGAAAATCCTACATCCTTCGTAACTGTCTGCTAGGGTTTAATCTAGCATTAGCCGTTACCTTAGCAATGACAGATTTATCAAGTGCTGCTGGCACTATATTGGGATTAATATTAGTCATAACCATGCTCGTCATGGCAGCATTTGGACGTTCCTTATTCTTCGTCCTGGTCATCCCGACCACCATGCCCGGCGCATTTTTCTGGAAGAACAAAGGTTTTGTCGAACATGCGAGGGCAACCGGCTTGGCCGATGCACCCCAACATGGCGTGGTTTATGAACGGCATCATCAGTTCAAGGTTGATGAGTTAATCAAGACGGTCAAGGAGAATTCGATTGGCGATATGATTAACCATATCAAGTGGATATTCGGGAAATAGACTGGAGAAATTTTTAACATTTCCTGTCCAAGGGAAATACACAGCTAAACGTACTGCCTTTATAAAGTTCGCTGGTAATGACAAGCCGAGCATCATGCCGCAGCAGTACGTGTTTGACGATGGCTAGACCTAATCCGGTACCCGCCACTTTATTGGAACGTCGCACATCAATGCGGTAAAACCGTTCGGTAATCCTGGGGATTTCGGCCTCGCTAATGCCTTCGCCTTTATCCACTACGTCCAATACCAGGCTTTCCTTAATTTGAAACCAGCGTACTTTGACGGAGGATTCTTTGGACGAATATTTCAGGGCATTGCCGAGTAGGTTGGAAAATGCACTACGCAACTCCTGTTCATCACCGTAAATGTGGGCGGACGTTTCCAGACTTAATTCGATACGCCCTGCACTGTTATGAAGATTTTCGCTTTCTTTGCAAATCTTCCCTAATAGTGTGGGGATGTCAACACAATGGGTTTTCTTGGGTTGCGTTTCCAGGTTAGACAATAGCAGTAAGTCATCAACTAAATATTGCATCCGCTCAGTCTGCTCGTGCATTTGCTGGAACGAATGCGTCAGTAATGGCGGTAACGGCTCGTCCAATTCCTGCAATGTTTCCAAGTAGCCTTTCAACACTGTCAACGGTGTCCTTAACTCGTGGGAGACATTGGCAACAAAATCTTTCCGCATCTGCTCCATTTTCCGCAGCTGCGTCACATCCTGCGCTAACAACAGGCGCAAGCCAGCGCCATAGCTGACGACTCGCACCGCCAGGGTGATATGGCTGTTAGTCGGAGAGGGCATGATGATGGTTTCGTTGAAGTTACTGGACTTAAGGTAACGGACAAAAATGGGAAAACGGATAAGGTTAGGGATGCGCTGCCCACGGTCTGACGATTGCAAACCCAGTACGTTTTTTGCGGCGGTGTTCGCCCACTCTATTTCATCTTCCTTGCCTAATACAACGGCGGCATCAGGCAGCGCATCCGTTGATTTTCTGAACTGGTCGATGATTTTGCCTAATTTTTTTTTACGTTTTTTTTCGCTTTTTTTAATCTGGTAGACATGATAATAAATATCTTCCCAAATACCTTTTGCCTTGGGGTATTTGCCACGACCACCGTTACTTATCCAGCGTTCAAAGCGGTTAATCTGGATGATTTGCCAAACTAACATTCCGACTATTAATAAAAATAATAAGGGGATAAACAATCCAGTTAAGTTGCCAATTACAACTACGCCCAGCAACAGCAGGAGTACCCAGCCAAGTTCTTTTTTCCAAGCAGCCATTTGGGTTAGTTAGTCTAGCAATGAAAACCGGTAACCGAAGCCGCGGACTGTTTGTACCATGTCTTCCTTACCATAATCGCCGAGAATTTTGCGTAAGCGGCGGATGTGGACATCGACGGTACGTTCTTCAATATACACGCTACGCCCCCATACCTGGTCGAGCAATTGGGTACGGCTGAACACCTTATCGGGGTGGGTCATAAAAAACTGCATTAAGCGGAATTCGGTAGGACTCACATCTAACTGTTTTTCACCAATGCTTAACCGGTGTTGTTCGGTGTCAAGAATGAGCTCACCTAAGGTAATTTGTGATAAGCCATGTAATTTGCCGGTTCTGCGTAATACGGCGCGTATTCTTGCGACCAGTTCTTTGGGGGAAAAGGGTTTGGTCAGGTAGTCATCAGCGCCTATCTCAAGGCCTCTGACCTTATCTTCTTCTTCGCCCCTGGCAGTCAGCAAGATGATAGGTAACTCACGGAAGCTGGGGTCTTTTTTCAACCGCCTAGCCCATTCCACCCCACTAACACCGGGTAACATCCAGTCCAACAGAATAAGATCAGGAATGCTGTCTGCCAGAATTTTTTGTGCAGCATCAATTTCTGCCGCTGCTATGGGATAAAAACCCGCTTGTTCAAGCACTATCATCAACATTCCTCGGATAGCAGGTTCGTCTTCAACAATAAGAATATTAATTTTGGTCATAAATAATTGATGGCGTTTAGACGAAGTATTTTAGCCGCTTGAGTGTGACGAAATTATGACAACCTGAAAGATAAGAGCCTAAATATTAAACTCGGCAACCAACAATCACCAAAAAACTATACTTTTCAACGTATTCATTCGATAATTAGACTGGTGCGTTAGGTGAATAAAGCGGTATTCAATTCACGTAAATGCTGTATCCAGCGATAGTAAACCTTTTTATCATGAGAATGAGGGAATTTAATTATGAGTATGTTACAAGAGTTTAAAGAATTTGCCATGAAAGGCAATGTGGTCGATTTGGCTGTCGGTGTCATTATCGGCGGTGCCTTTGGCAAAATAGTTTCGTCTTTGGTCGCTGATGTCATCATGCCTCCGATCGGCGTACTAATGGGCGGTGTTGATTTCACCAAGCTTGGGGTGGTATTGAAAGATGCTGTCGATGAGAAAACGCCAGCAGTCATGTTGAATTACGGTAACTTCCTCCAAACAATTGTTGATTTTACAATAGTTGCATTTGCTATTTTTATGGCTATCAAGTTGATGAATAAGCTAAAAAAAGCAGAAGTTGCAGCTCCAGAAGCACCACCCGCACCAACCAAAGAAGAATTATTACTGACTGAAATCAGAGATATTCTAAAGTCTAAAAACTAAACTCCTCGTTATCGCTTTTCTTCAAATGAACTATGGAAACTCCAGCTTTTAAATATCCGGCTGGAGTTTCCGCTTCAATCTTCCAAGAGTTTATAAGTCGTCAAAAAACGTCTTCTCCCTGGGATGCCTACATGGATGTAGGTAGTAGGCAATGCAGGAGCTATTGCCGAGAAGGTTGGGATGAGGGATTTAAAAGCAAGCATTTACAACCCTCACCCTAGCCCTCTCCCAAAGGGAGAGCGTAGCGAGGGTGTCGGGGATTTTTAGAGATACCCTTAATTGATTTCACTCAGAAGTTTAGCAATCATGCTCTCAGCTTGTCTTAGATAACCACTGCCGAACAAGTTGATATGATTGAGAACGTGATAGAGATTGTAAAGATTTTTTCTTGTGGCATAGCCTTGATCTAAGGGACAAATAGCTTGATAAACTGCATGAAAATCCTGGCTAAAGCCACCAAATAGTTCAGTCATGGCGATATCAGTTTCTCGGTCGCCGTAGTAGCAAGCCGGATCGAACATGACCGGATTGCCTCGCTTATCTATCGCCGCATTTCCGCCCCATAAGTCCCCATGCACTAAAGAAGGGTGTGGTTGGTAGCCGTCGAAAAATAGAGCAACATTGTCGCAAAGCTGCTCTCCCCTTGTCTGTAAGTGTCCACCGTAGCCCTTTGCCGCTGCTAACTGTAGTTGGTGTTGCAAGCGTTGAGTACACCAGAATTCAATCCAACTGTCGTTGCGTGTATTGGGTTGGGGTGTACTGCCGATGGTATTGTCTCTATACCATCCGAAATATGGTTGGCGTTGCTGGTGCAGCAAAGCCAGTTGTTGCCCGAACAAGCGATCAGAGGTTTTGCTGGCTGCCCCGAATTCTATGTATTCCAGCACCAAAAAAGCCCGTTCAGCGGCTGTACCATATATCACCGGTGAAGGAATCCGCACAGTACGACTTGCGGCAAGTTCTTTTAACCCCGCTGCCTCGGCAGCAAACATAGCAAGAGTGTCAGCGTGGTTTAGCTTAACGAAATAAGATTTGTCCGTGCCTTGCAAGCAATAAGCTGAATTGATGTCACCACCTGCAAGGGGTCGGGCGTTAACCAATGTAAACTTTGATTCCTTAGAACTTTCGATTTGCTCTACAATTTTTTGCCAAGTCATAATGCAAAACCTTATTACAAACTATCTTTTAGCTGCAATCAAACAGCAGATACATTAGTATAACGCCACCATTAATATCGCAATAAGCAACAATATCCAAACCTAATAAAACCATGACTACTGACTATCCCATCGGCCCGATTATGTTGGATGTGGCTGGATTAGCGCTCACCGAACATGAAAAAGAAGTGATTAACCATCCCAATACCGGTGCGGTTATTCTATTTGCTCGTAATTACCAGGATCCTGAGCAGATCGCCCAGCTTATCAGCAGTATCCGTAAAGCGCGGAGCGGCCAGATTTTGATAGCTGTAGACCAGGAAGGCGGTAGAGTGCAACGGTTTCAGAATGGTTTTACTCGCTTGCCACCTGCCTGTTGCTATGCTGATAGCCCAGAATTGGCAGAAACCGCGGGATGGCTGATGGCGGCAGAACTGCTGGCAGTGGGCGTTGATTTCAGCTTTGCGCCTGTATTGGACATTGATTGCGGTATCAGCGATGTCATCGGCAACCGATCTTTTTCTACTGAAAGCATACTGGCAACTGCGCTTGCGAGTGCCTTCAGGAAAGGCATGAATGCGGCAGGCATGGCGGCGACGGGCAAGCATTTTCCAGGTCACGGTGCAGTGGCGGTAGATTCGCATCTGGCTCTGCCCGTTGATGAGCGGGATTTAGACAGTATTCGTGCCAAGGACTTGTTGCCTTTTAAAACGCTGATTGATGAAGGTTTGGAAGCAATCATGCCCGCTCACGTAGTCTATAAAAATATTGATCCTAATCCAGCCGGATTCTCGCCATTTTGGATACAGCGAATATTACGTAAGGAATTAGGCTTTAATGGCGTAGTTTTTAGTGATGACTTAAGTATGGAAGGCGCGGCATCTGCGGGAGGTTTTCCTGAACGTGCGCGCTTAGCCCAGCAAGCAGGTTGTGATATGTTGTTAGTGTGCAATAATCCCTCTGCAGCCGAACAAGTGCTTGATTCCTTGACTATTTCTAACAACCCACTCAGGGAGCAGCGGTTAGCAAAAATGTGTGGCAAGCCACAATTTAACCGTGAGCAATTGCTGAGTACCGAAAAGTGGCAGCAAGCTTCAAACCAAATCAGGGAGTTCGTTTCCAGTTATGCTTAAAGAAATTCAACACATTCAGGCAACTGCCGATTTGCTGTATAGCGAAGAACAAGTTGAGGCGGCGCTTGATAACATGGCTACTGAGATCAATGCGAGGTTAGCAAACAGTAATCCGCTTGTGTTGTGCGTATTGAATGGCGGCATTGTTGCCGCAGGTAAGTTATTAACACGACTCGCTTTTCCCCTCAACATAGATGCAATCAATGCCAGCCGCTATCAAAACCAAACATCTGGTGGCGTAATTGAATGGGTGTTAAAACCAGGAACACCGTTAAAAGACCGAACTATCCTGATTATTGATGACATCTTGGATGAAGGCATTACCTTAGCGGCTATACGGGATTACTGCATGGAGCAGGGCGCAATTGCAGTCTATTGTGCGGCTTTGGTCGATAAGCTGCTGGATCATGATAAGCCCATCCAGGCAGATTTTGTTGGCTTACAGATAGAAAACCGTTATTTATTTGGCTACGGTATGGATTACAAAGGCTATTTACGTAATGCGGCAGGCATTTATGCTTGTAAGGAAGCAGGGCAATGAATCGTTTAGCCATTATTGGTGGCACAGGTTTGTCGCAGCTTGCCGATTTAAAAATAATAAAAAACGAGCAAATTACCACGCCTTATGGCGCACCGTCAGCAGATTTCAACATCGGCGAGTTAAATGGGAAAGAAGTCATTTTTCTTGCCAGGCATGGCAATCCCCATGCTATTGCCCCACATAAAATCAATTATTGCGCTAATATTTGGGGGTTAAAGCAACTTGGCGTGGAGAACATTATTGCCGTTGCCGCAGTTGGCGGTATTACACCCAAAATGATGCCAGCGCATATTGCCATACCCGACCAAATCATTGATTACAGTTACGGGCGTAAGCACACTTTTTTTGAGGATGAAAACGATCCGGTCACACATATTGATTTTAGCTTCCCTTACAGCCAGACGCTGCGTTCTAAGCTGATCCACGCCGCCAAGCAAGTAGGTATTGCCATTAGTCCAATTGGCACTTATGGTTGTACCCAAGGTCCACGACTAGAAACAGCGGCGGAAATCAAACGCATGGAGCAAGATGGCTGCGATTTGGTTGGTATGACGGGAATGCCAGAAGCGGCTCTGACGAAGGAGATAGGTATGAATTATGTGGCTGTGGCTGTGGTCGCAAACTGGGCGGCCGGAAAAACGGAAGGTGAGATAACGATGGCAGAAATCGAACAAAATCTGCATAAAGGCATGGCGAATACCGCTGAGTTGCTGAAAGCGTTTGTCGAGATGATATAAAAGGGGATCTTTATACTTCTCTACAGCAGACAATTAAGTATTTACACAACTTTTATGTTAATAAGAGCAATTAGCTGAGAAGTCGGCATACACCCTCCCCTTCTGTAGAAGGAGCTTAGAACCTTTATAGATACTCATGCCTAAAGGGAGAAAAAAGGTTTTAAGTTTTTGGATAATCTTTTAAAACGTTGACTGTTAGAGCGGTTCGATTCGATAATAGTTTTTTGAATGGTTCCGCCAAATAATATTAAAAAAAGGAAAACACATGACAAACAACACATCTGTAACTGTCGCAACGCTCTGGCGTTATCCTGTTAAATCCATGATGGGAGAAGAACTTAATGGCTCAGAAATAACCGCAGGAGGCCTTTTAGGCGACCGAGCTTATGCACTTGTCGATGTCGAAACCGGCAAAGTCATTAGCGCAAAAAACCCCAAAAAGTGGCCTGATTTTTTCTCTTTCCGAGCTGCTTTTACCGCCCCGCCTTTACAAGATAATATGCAACCGCTCTGGATAACTCTGCCGGACGGCACAGTGTTGCGTAGCGACCAACGTGACATCAACGAAAAGCTCTCGCAATTCTTGGGGCATCAAGTGGTATTGCAAACCCAATCTCCCAAAGATGCCAAGCTGGAACAATTTTGGCCTGAATTTGAAGGCGAAGCTAACGAAGTTTCAAACGAAGCAGTAGCGGGTGATGCACCGCAGGGAACATTTTTCGACTATGCCGCTTTGCACCTACTTACTACCAGTTCCATGGAAGCCATGCAGCATCACTACCCCGAAGGCCGCTTTGAAGTTAGACGCTTTCGACCTAACATCATGATCGACACCGCTGGCTTGGAAGGTTTCGTGGAAAATGATTGGGTGGGCAAAACTATCAAAATCGGTAGCAACTTACGCTTGCAAATCACCGACCCCTGCCCTCGCTGTGTAATGCCTACTTTAGCGCAAGGCGACTTACCCCAAGACAACAACATCTTCAAAAACGGCATTGCCAAAAATAAACCAATGGTACCGTTTGCGGGTAAGGAATTGCCTAGTGTGGGTGTGTATGCGCGGGTGTTGACTTCTGGTTGGGTTAAGCGGGGAGATGCTATCATCATAGAAGGTTGATATTGAAAATAAGATCGATACGACTGCATGAATGCAGGGCAACGCCGACGCATAGAGCGGTAGCGAAATCCATCATGCCATGCCAAAACGGAGTGTCCTTTCAACCCAGACCTAATTATACCAATACCAAAAAGTTGTTATATAAATCCCCTCCTCATCCCGGCCTTCTCCCTTTGGAGAAGGTAATTGGGATTGGTATTATTATCGTTAAAGACCTTGCCACCGTTTTTTGATGGGCTTTACTACTGCCCTACCCCTACGGGTTGCTTATAATTGTGTTGCAAAAATCCTCACAGCCGAACGCGGTATGTTACCTGTCTCTTAATCACAACCCAGTGAGTTCCGACTTTCTGAGTTGGTGACCCTGAAGCCGTTCTTATAATCGTAACCAACCGTGACGTTGGCTTTTCAAAAACGTTGGGAGCGGGGTTGAAAAACCCGTTCCGCGCTAATTACGTAACACTAACTACCAATACTTTATCCTCCAACCATTAACTGCCTTCTTTCAAAAAGCGTAGCAACCAACAAATAAAGCATTAATAAAGCCCCCGCCAGCAACCCAGGTTGCCAGAAAATAATCGGCTGTAATTGTAACTTAGCTTGGTAAAGCCCCAAACCTAAGGCTATATAAGCCAAAATCCTTAGTACATCATAATCGACTGGATAATAAATCCGCCCCAATAAATAAGACACTACCGCCATACCCCCATAACCGATAAGGTGCGCCCAGGCAGAGCCCATATAGCCGTAGACGGGAATCCACCAGATATTTAGGACGATAGTGAGGGCAGCGGCACAAAGGGAAACAAAAGCCCCAATTAAGGTACGGTCGGTCAGTTTGTACCAGATAGATAGGTTTACGTAAATGCCTAAACACAAATTAGCCAGCAATAAAACGGGTACGACATCCAGGCCAACCCGAAACTCTGGCCCGACAAAGTATTTAAAGAAATCAATGAATAAGGTGACTAGCAAAAAGATAAATACACAAAAAATCACAAAAAACCGCAGCACTTTTGCGTAGATGGTTCGGGCATCACTATTTTGTGAATAAGAAAAGAAAAATGGTTCGGCAGCAAAGCGAAAAGCCTGAATAAACAAGGACATCAAGATAGAAAGCTTATAACAAGCGCCATAAATGCCCAGCATTTTCATATTGGTCGCCAAATCATAAGGCAGCAATTGCTTGAGAAGAACGCGATCCAGCATCTCGTTAATGATGCCAGCAAAACCGATTATCACCATCGGCAGGGAATATTTGAGCATACATCCAAATAACTTTTTGTCGAAGCCCCAGCCTAAGCCCAGAAAAAGCGGAATCAGCAAAAAAAACTTAAATACGCTGGCTATCAAATTTGCGATAAAAATATAACCCACACCTAAGGCTGGGTCGTAAAATTCGGTAATTAAGGGATAGGTTTTATCAGCATAGAGTTTCGGGCAATATTTGATGAAAAACAGGCTTAAACCCACCGTTATCAGTATTTCAGCGATTTTAATGCCAGCGAATGAAAAGGCTTTATCTTCTGCACGTAAACGCGCAAACGGTATGGATGAGACAGCATCCAGGATAAGGATTAAGCTAAAGCAAAGCACATATTCGGGATGAGCCGAATAACTTAGAAGGTTGGACAACCAAGGATTTATCCAAAGGATAAGGGCAAAAAAACCTAAGTTTATTAGCAGAATAAACCATAAGGCCGTGGCATAAGCCTTATCTTTTTCGGTGTTTTCTTTGTCGCGAAAACGAAAATAACCGGTATCAAACCCGAATAGCAGCACCACCGAAAAAAATCCTGCGTAAGCGTAGAACTCCGCCACCACCCCGTATTCTGCCGCAGAGAAATAATAAGTATAAAGAGGTACGAGCAGGTAGTTGAGGAAACGCCCGAAAATGCTGCTAAGTCCGTAGATAGCCGTTTGGGAGGCGAGTTTTCTTATAATACCCATGTACTTAGTTGTGTCTTAAAGGTGGCAATGCTATCGTGACTTCTTAAAGATCTTTATTTTGCCCACATTAGAAGGAATTTGAGGCTCAAAAAAACAATACGAAACATATTTACGCCCATAAGCTTGGGCTTAGTGGCTTTGCAATTTTACATGACTGCATAGCCAACTGCCTGATTTATTCACCAATACTTGGGCTAAGTTTGGCAGCAGTTAAGCTTTCCTCGCACCATCGTCAAATAAAGACTTTTGCAACAAGCGTAGACGTTTATAATGTGCTTTTCATTTTGTTAATATGAGGTCAATAACGTGCGAAAAATTCATACCCAACTCCTTTCAGCCCTTTTTGCAATCGCCATAGGATTTACCATGTTTTCACTCGCTAATGCAGGCACTCCCGAAGAAAATAAAGTCGCTGGCGAGGCATTTCTTGTAGCCAATGCCCAAAAACCTAATATAAAAGCAACGGCAAGTGGATTGCAATATGAAGTGTTAACAGAAGGCAAAGGGGCAACAAAACCCTCTGCAAGTAGTAACGTTACCGTGCATTACAAAGGCACTTCTTTGGATGGCAAGGAATTTGACAGCTCATACAGCCGAGGTGAACCAACTTCCTTCCCTTTAAATGGTGTTATCCCTGGCTGGACTGAAGGTGTCCAACTGATGACCGAAGGTGCCAAATACCGTTTTTTCATCCCTTCTAACTTAGCTTATGGTGAAAATGGTGCGGGCGGTTCTATTGGTCCTAATGAAACGCTGATTTTTGAAGTCGAACTGATCAAAATCAACTAATAGCTTTAGCTTAACAAAGATCATTCCATTCATAATCAACTGTTAAAGCCTTGCTAAGCAAGGCTTTTTCATTTTAACCATGCCAAATTATCAACTCTTCGCCACCACCCCTAAAGCAATGGAAGACATCCTTGCTGATGAACTACGCACACTAGCCGCTATCAATGTCAAATCGACTATCGCTGGGGCGTATTTCGAGGGCGATTTGTCAACCGCTTATCGGGTCTGTTTATGGTCAAGAATCGCTAACAGGGTATTGCTGCAACTTAGCACGTTTAAGGTTACAAGTCAGGACGACCTGTATCAGGGCATAAGCAAAACCAACTGGTTTGAACATCTAAAACCAGAAGGCAGTTTTGCGGTAACGTTTAATGCTAAGAACTCACAAGCAATCAACAACACGCATTTTGGCGCATTAAAGGTTAAGGATGCTGTCGTTGATCAGATGCGGGCGAAATTTCAGATGCGTCCTAATATTGACACGGAACAGCCCGATATTCGGATCAATGTTAACTTGAATGGCGAAAATGCAGTGCTTAGTCTGGATTTATCAGGAGAAAGCCTGCACCGTCGTGGTTACCGCGACACCACCATCAAAGCCCCTATCAAGGAAAATCTGGCGGCAGCCTTGTTGATACGAAGTCGTTGGCCAAGCATAGCCAAACAAAGTGGTACGTTGATTGACCCCATGTGTGGTTCTGGCACTTTATTGGTGGAAGGCGCGATGATAGCCGCCGATTATGCACCGGGCTTACTACGTAGTTATTATGGCTTTAAGGGCTGGAAGAAGCATGATGCAGGTAGCTGGCAAACCTTACTGGATGAAGCCAAGCAACGTAAAACCGCTGGCCTAGCTAAGTTACCCACTATCATAGGCTTTGATAAAGACAGCCGAAACATCAACGCGGCTCTAGCCCATATTACAAACGCTGGGCTACAGAACAAAATTCATCTTGAATGCCGTGATATTGCAGATGCTGCACCGGCTACAAGCTGGAAACCAGGGCTGGTAATCTGCAATCCTCCCTACGGCGAACGCTTAGGTGATGAACAAGAAACCGCAGAGTTGTACAAAAAATTTGGTGATTCCTTGAAAGCGCATTTTAATCATTGGCAAGCGGCGATGATTATCAGCAATCCCGAATTAGGCTTCCGTTTGGGTATTCGCTCGCAAAAACCCGCCACTTTTTACAATGGCGCATTGGAATGTAAATTGCTTCGAATGACGATTGTAGATACCGCTTTTTTTGTCCCAAAACCCAAAACTACCGAGGAACGTATCGCCTTGGTAATTGAAGCCGCAACGACACAACAAAACGATAGCAGTACGAAAACATCCACTCATAGGAAAGCAGACAAAGATAATGAGCTTGGCGGGGAAAGCCTTGATTACAGGGAGGTAAATAAGGAACGTGAGCAGGGAGCGGTAAGCTTTGCCAATCGTTTGCAAAAAAACCTGAAAAAACTATCGTCTTGGAAAAAAAGAAACAACATCAGTTGTTATCGAATTTACGATGCCGATTTGCCAGAATTCGCCGTCGCTATTGACTTATACCAAGGCAAAGAAACCTGGGTAAATGTTCAGGAATACGATCCACCAAAAAGCATTGATCCGTTCAAAGCCACTCAGCGATTGGCTGCACTGTTAGCGGAAATTCCAAAAGTGCTGGGTGTTGCACCCGATCATGTGTTTTTAAAAATACGCCGCAAACAGAAAAATACCGATCAATACCAAAAACTGGGCGAGCTAGGGCATTTTCATGTCATCGAAGAACACGGCTGTAAGTTGCAGGTCAATTTCACCGATTATCTGGACACCGGTTTATTTCTGGATCATCGTCCTATGCGTTTGCTGATCCAGCAACAAGCTAAGGGCAAACGCTTTCTTAACCTGTTTGCTTATACCGGCAGCGTGACCATTCATGCTGCGGTAGGCGGCGCTCTCACGACTACAACTGTGGATATGTCGAAGACCTATGTGGATTGGGCAAAAACCAATTTAGCACTTAACCAAACCACCGACGAACATGAGTTTATACAGGCCGATTGCCTGGATTGGTTGACGTCAGAATCGTCTCATTCCTACCCGCGCCAGTACGAACTAATCTTTCTCGATCCACCGACATTTTCCAACTCCAAACGCATGGAAGATGTTTTCGACATCCAACAAGATCATGTCACATTAATTCAACAGGCGGCGACCTTGTTAGCACCTGATGGCGTATTGTATTTTTCTACCAATTTTCGACGTTTTAAGATCGACCAAGCGGCACTTACACCCTTAACAATTGAAGATATAACCGCCCAAACCATTCCAGAGGATTTTATCCGTAATCCTAAAATTCATTATTGCTGGAGGATTACGAAATGACACGCACAGTTAATATCCTGATTTCTGGCCGGGTTCAGGGCGTTTATTTTCGCCGATTTACCAAAAACAAAGCCCAGGACTTAGGCATAAAAGGGACGATCAGAAACAGGGAAGATGGCCGTGTAGAAATTATCGCCCAAGCTGAAGCAGACATCTTGGAGCCCTTCATTCAGTGGTGCCACAAAGGTCCGATTACGGCTCGTGTCGATCTTGTCGAACTTTGTGAAATACAGGCGAATGAAGCCGAATTCACCTTGTTCGAAATTATTGGCTCTATGTGAAATCGAGTGGGTAAATAACATTAGGGCTTGTGGGTTTTTCCGTTCGTCCTGAGCTTGTCGAAGGATGAATGGAAAAATCCACAAGCCCTCCAATTGAAGATTAAGTTTGATACAAGGCAACATCATTCTGGCTGTCAACATATCAGATTTATAAATAAAAGCATTGTAAAATCAATATATTGATATGAATATAAAATAGATATTGTTAGATAATGGCTAACCATAAAGTTGCGCTTGGCTCAAAGTAAGACCGTCCATCCTTCGACAAGCTCAGGACGAACGGACTCACTTTTATATCACTATTTGTTAGCAACCTTAAGCTCTCTACCCACTATAAATCACATAGAGCCAAAAATGTAGCAGACATTTTACTGGGTATCTCAGTATAGGTATCTACACAAGTATCTGCCCCTTCTCCCTTAAGGGAGAAGGTCGGGATGAGGGAGTATAAACAGTTGATTTTATTCTCCTCACCCCATCCCTCTCCAGCAGGAGAGGGGGTTTGATGATTTGGCAAACCATTGTTTTTGTTATATTGAAAAGTTGTGTAGATACTTATGGTATCTCAGGGGACTTTCAAAACAGAAGCCTGCTGCTTCGCGTCTGCCAGTAACTGCATAATAATTTTATATTTCTTACCAAACACATTCGGCTGTTGTTCGGCATAAGGCCGCAGGATGTCGCTGGCTTCATTAAGATAAGGTAAAGCTTGTTTGGGTTGCTTCCAGTTGAAATAACTTATCCCAAATGACGCGAGTGTATCCATTAAATCAGGCTGGTATACCGAGGAGTTAGTCTTGACTAGTTCACGGCGGATAACCAGTGCTTCCCTATACAGTTTTTCCGTTTCGCCGCGCCAATTTGATTTAGTACTGATTAAGTTTGCAAGATTGTTGAGAGTATTCGCCACATAGGGCTGGTATACCGAGGGGGTGGCCTTAGCCAGTTCACGGTAGCTAATCAATGCTTCCCTATACTGCTTTTCCGCCTCGCTGTGGCGATTCGGGTCTGTACTCACCAAAAGTGCCAGGTTGTTGAGCGTATTTGCCACTTTAGGCAGATATACAGATGGGTTGGCTTTGGCTAGTTGACGGCGGATAGCTAGTGTTTCCTCATACAACTGTTCCGCTTCACTATGCCGATTGGGGTCAGCTTCTACCAATAGTGCCAGATTATTGAGCGTTATTGTCATTTGTAGCCGATATATGGATGGATTTACTCTATCTAGTTCACGATAGATAGCCAACGCTTCCCCAAATAGTTTTTCCGCTTTACTGCGGCGTTGTGTCTCATAACCCACTAAATCTGCTAGGTTGTTGAGCGTCATTGCCACATCAGGTTGGTATACCAAGGAGTTTACCTTTGCCAGTTCGCGGTAGCCACCCAATGCTTCTACAAACAGAGTTTCCGCCTCAATGCGCCGTTGCGGATCGGCTTTAACCAGCACCGCCAAGTTGTTGAGTGTCCTCACCACAGAAGATTGATACTCCTCGGGATTAGCTTTAGCCAGATTACGGTAACTACTCAACGCTTCTCCATACAATTTTTCTGCTTCGTTAAGTCGTTGGGAATCATTGCTCATCAAAAGCGCCAGATTGTTGAGAGTATCAGCCAAATCAGACTGGAATACTGGCGGGTTGGCTTCGGCGAGTACGCGGCGGATAGCAAGCGCCTCTCCATAGAGTTTTTCTGCCTCGCTAAGCCTCTGGAAGTCATCTCCCACCAAATTGGCCAGATTGTTTAGGGTATTAGCCAACGGAGACTGAGATACTGATGGGTTGGCTTTGGCCAGTTCACGGCGGAGAGTCAACGCCTCCCTATACATTTTTTCTGCTTCGTTGCGCTTTTGGGATTCAGCACCCATTAAAAGTGCTAAGTTGTCGAGCGTTGATGCCACATAAGGTTGGTAAAGCGACGGTTTAGCCTTGGCCAGTTCACGGTAGTTAACCAAGGCTTCGACATATCGCTTTTCTGATGCAGAGAATTGGTTGTTTTCTCCCAGGAAATAGGCATAATCGAATATCCGTTCCGGGGTTTTATCAGCTTTTAACGCCTGCTCAAAAAAGTCGCTGGTTTTGGCAATACGCTCGGCCCCCAGGCTGTAGTCAATCGCCGTCAATTGGGCTTTCAGCATAAATTCTTCGGCATTGTTAGCCAAGTGCTGGCTAATGTCTGCTTGTTTGGCGTTTACATGCTGCTGTTCTTTGAGCAGCGCAGCCTGTTCTTTGCCCATTATTTCAGCATCCAACCCTGCCCTGGCTTGTTTAAAATCACCGGCCTCAAAATAGCGTTTGGCTAAGCGTAAGCGTTCGGTATTGAGGGGAATTTTATGGATTTCCTCCGCTAATTTCAGGATGTCCCGGGTGAAATCTGCCAGTTTTTTTTGGGCAACTTGGCTGTCGTTGGAAAATTTGCTGAGTTCTTGGGTAAAGCTGTTATCGTTGGGGTATTGCACGATGTGTTGTTGTGCGGTTTTGATGGCGGCATCTAGTCTATCAACTTCACCTTTTAAGTCTTTGTAATCTTGTGACTTTTGGTAATTGTTGTAGTAAATATCAACGTTTCCACCCGATGCGTCGATTATTGGTGATTCGGAACCGGTAGTGGTTTTTTGAACAGCACCGGGGCTGCTTTGGATGCCTGAATTCGGGTTGTTGTTGGTCGTCTGATTATTAGTGGGTTGCGTGACGACTGGCTTATCGGGCGGATCAGCTTTAAGTAAGGTGATAAGCTGGTCTGTGGCGGTAAAAAACAAACCACCCACACCCAACACGAGCGTAATTTTGAGGGCTGCGTCTAAGCGTTTAAACCAGTCCAATAATGCGCGAAATATTTTCATAAAGGAGTAGTAGGCAGAATGAAGGTATGGAATTAATTTACGGCAGCAAGGTTAGCATGATGACTAAGCCGATAACAGCGTTTATATGCCGCTTATCTATTCGGTCTTGAGAAGTCTTAACGTCCGTTCGCCTTTATGCCCCTTGGCTATTTAACCTATCGAATGGCTTATGAGTTACCGAAGTAATACCAATCCCAATAAGCTTTCATTAATACCTTCTCCAAAGGGAGAAGGTTAGGATGAGGGGGTATAATGTAACAACTTATTGGGATTGGTATAAATCAGCACGCCCTCAATCGATTTGATTACGGTCTGCTCCCTAATGTGCTGCCTGTTTCCTGACAGTTGCAGCTTTTTTACCTTCGAAATACCGGTTTTACTCTGCCAAGCAATGTAAACCGTACCTACGGGTTTTTCTTCGCTACCGCCATCTGGTCCTGCTATGCCCGTTACTGCAATCGCCCAATCTGCCTCGCTGTTTGCCAAAGCACCCACAGCCATTTGCTGTGCGACTTCTGCACTTACCGCGCCATATTCCACCAAAGCCTGAGGATTAACGTCCAGCATTTGTATTTTTGCGTTGTTGCTGTAAGTGACAAAGCCCCTGTCGAACCAGGCGGAACTACCTGGCACTTCGGTAATGGCTTGGGCAATCCAGCCGCCTGTACAGGATTCTGCCGTGGCGATTTTGTGGCCTTTGGCTTTTAAGCTTTGCCCTAATCGTTCTGCCAATTCAAATAACTCATTATCCATGCTGTGGACTCCCTGGAGTTCAGATAAAATAGGGCTATGAGTATAGAGCAAAAAGCCGCCAGCCCACACACGCCAATGATGCAACAATTTTTACGTATCAAGGCGGAACATCCCGATACCCTGCTGTTTTACCGCATGGGTGATTTTTATGAGTTATTTTACGATGATGCCAAAAAAGCCTCGCAAATACTCGATATTACCTTAACCAGCCGGGGTCAATCGGCTGGCGTTCCGATTGCGATGGCAGGTATCCCGTATCATGCTGCTGAAGGTTATCTAGCCAAGTTGTTGAAACATGGCGAATCGGTGGCGATTTGCGAACAAATTGGTGATCCGGCAACCAGTAAAGGGCCAGTTGATCGTAAGGTGGTACGTATTGTCACGCCTGGAACCGTCACAGATGAGGCCTTGCTGGAAGACCGTAAGGATAATTTGCTGGTTGCTGTGTGTGGTTTTGATGCTAAATACGGAATTGCCAGTCTGGATGTGACCAGCGGACGTTTCGTGTTACAGCAAGTCGATACCGAAGATCAGTTGCTGAGTGAAATCGGCAGGCTTAATCCGGCAGAATTGTTGTTCAGTGAAGGCTGGATACTTCCTTCAAGCCTGAAACAACGCAGAGGCTTATGTAGACGACCGCCTTGGCATTTTGAACCGGAAAGCGCACGTTTGTTGGTGCTAAAGCAATTCAACGCGCTGGACTTGAAAGGTTATGGCTGTGACGACTTACCCTCTGCCATTGCCGCCGCTGGGGCTTTGCTTCAATACATTAAAGATACCCAACAAAGTGCCCTCCCCCATATTCAAGGCATCAGCACGGAAAGCAGCAGCGACAGCATTGTGCTGGATGCTGCCAGCCGCCGTAATCTTGAACTGGATTTTCACCCGACCAGACAAACAGAATTTACCTTACTGGGTGTACTGGATAAGACCGCGACCGCCATGGGTAGCCGCTGTCTGCGACGCTGGCTCAACAGGCCGTTGCGCGACCATCAGATTCTCAAACACCGATATGCCTGTATCTCCAGTTTGCTCGATGGCAAGCTGTACAAAGACCTACAAATTCACTTGCGCCGAGTGGGCGATATTGAACGGATTAGTTCTCGGATCGCCTTGAAATCCGCTCGGCCACGCGATTTGCTAGTGCTACGGAATACATTAGCTGTTTTGCCTGACTTACAAGCTGTACTTTCTTGCTGCGACAACCCCCACCTAACCTCATTGTTGCAAAACATCGGGGAATATCCTGCCCTGCTGGCTTTATTGCAGCAAGCAATCGTCGAAAATCCGCCCGTATTGATCCGAGATGGCGGCGTAATTGCGGCTGGATACAACCAGGAATTGGATGAACTCAGGAACTTGAGCCAAAACGCCGACCAATATCTGCTCGACATGGAAAGTAGGGAAAGACTGGCAACTGGCATCAACACGCTTAAGGTCAACTACAACCGTGTGCATGGCTATTATCTCGAGATTTCTCATTTACATGCTGACAAAATCCCGCCCCATTACACTCGAAAGCAAACCCTAAAAGGTGCGGAACGCTATATTACTGAGGAATTAAAGGCATTTGAGGATAAAGTCCTCAGTGCCAAAGAAAAATCTCTGTCTTTTGAAAAAGCCTTGTATGACCAGTTATTGACCCAAATTGCGATAGACTTACTGCCTTTGCAACAATGCGCCGCAGCTCTGGCTGAATTGGATGTATTGACCAACTTTGCAGAACGCTCTTACACGCTGAATTTGTCGCAGCCAACGCTCACATCGGACAGACCCGGCATATATATCGAAGGCGGTAGACACTTAGTGGTCGAGCAAGTTTCGGACACGCCTTTTGTCGCCAACGACTTATCCTTGTCCAATAAACGCCGGATGCTCGTGATTACCGGCCCCAATATGGGAGGCAAATCGACTTACATGCGCCAAACCGCGCTGATTGTCCTGATCGCCCATATCGGTTGTTACGTGCCAGCCAAAAACCTGATTTGCGGCCCAATCGACAAGATATTTACCCGCATTGGCGCATCGGACGATTTGGCGAGCGGACGTTCTACATTCATGGTTGAAATGTCAGAAACCGCCAACATCTTACATAATGCAACAGCTAACAGCTTGATATTAATGGATGAAATAGGCCGTGGCACCAGCACGTTCGACGGGCTTTCATTAGCCTGGGCGTGTGCTGACTATTTGGCTAAGGAAACTAAAGCTTTTACCTTGTTTGCCACCCATTATTTTGAATTGACAACCCTAGCAGACGAACAAAAAACTATCGCTAACGTGCATCTGGATGCAATGGAACATGGCGATAAGATTATCTTTCTCCATGCGGTCAAAGACGGCCCTGCCAACCAAAGTTACGGTCTACAGGTCGCTTCCTTAGCGGGTGTACCCCAGTCTGTCATCGATAAAGCCAAAATCAAGCTACGCAATCTGGAAGATAAAGCTTATATCGAGCAGCAAGCAGAATCAAGCACAAACCAGCTGGATTTGTTCGCAAACCAGGAAAGCCATCCAGCTATTACGTTACTTGAGGACGTTAATCCTGATGATCTCAGCCCCAAGCAGGCTTTGGAACTTATCTATAAACTGAAAGGGCTGATTTAAACGTTTAAATTGTTTGATTGTAAACTAGTCATATTGAAATTAGCGCCACCTTTATTCCACAACATTTTTCTTTATATATCATATTGATAAAATATTATTTAAGTGCTGGTGCTACGACTTCAGATTCTATATAAAGTAGGTTAAGGATAGAGTTATAATGTCAAAATAAAAGACAGGTAGTAGAAATACAACAGCCTATATACCAACTTACTTTAAACACGGGGTCAAAAAAATGGGGTGGAGAGAACACAAACAAGAAGAAACTTATACTGAAGCTGAAATAGAAGATCGGCTAAAAGAAACGTTACCTTGCTGGTATTTAGAAAAAGGTTGGATTCGCCGTAAGTTTAAGACTAGCGGCTGGAAGTCTACGCTGATGGTCGTAAATACTGTAGGACACTTAGCCGAAGCCGCATTTCATCATCCTGATATCTCCATTTCTTACGCCTTCGTCATTGTAAAATTGATGAACCATGCAGCTAAAGGCATAACTAACAAAGATTTCGAGTTGGCAAAAAAAATCGAAGACGTAATTATGTGGCAGCCTGGAAAAGACGGTGGTGCCTTAGAAGGAACCCCTGATGATCCGAGGTTTAAATACATTAAATATGAGATTGATTGATTTTAAGAAATCGAAAGCAAACTGCGTCGTTAAACTAAGATTTAATACACTGTCTTAATTGGTCGGGATTCCCATCCGAGCGTTAACAATTGACACCGAAAAGTTCAGATCTAAAGAATTAGCTAAGCTTATCATCATTGATTGCCTGGCGCTTTAGAATGCTAAACGTACGCACTCAACTTTAGTTTCCCATTGGAATTTGAATGGCCGTTCTTTAAGAAAGAACGGCCTGAGAAGGCATCCTGTTTTAGTTGACGACTACAAACGTAATCGATAACGGTCATGAGCTACTTACTTGATTTTTGCGGTTATAATGATGGGTTTTTTTGAAACCCATTAAACTTCCTTGCTCCTCTCGAGTACAAAAATATTTCGATCATGACTTTATTACGCAAATACCTTGCACTGTGTTTTTTTATTAATAACCCCGCCGATCTTATTCCCACAAAATCGTTTATGTGGAAAACGGTGGCGTTCTACCTTATTTCAGGGTGTATTGTTGAGGGTCTGATTTCCGATCCTGCTGATGGCTCACTGGAGGTTTTCTTGCGAACCATCATGGCATTTTCGACCGTCGCAACGATATTGCTGGTAACAAAGAAATGGCGTTATTACAACCAATTATTCACTGCAATTTTTGTGTGCGAAAACTTTATTATGACGCTGGCCACTGCTACCGAAGCTATGTATTTTGGGATGGTGATGAACCATCATGATGCTGCGGAAGAAATTTCAATTGCTTTAGGTGTTTTTTTAGTTGGGTGGTATATAGCAATTGTCAGTTATATTTTCCGACAACTACTTTCCTTCCAAATGAGCCTTAGTATTATGTTGGCCTTTAGTTATTTTGTTTTAACTTACGGAATTCCGATGCTGTTCATGGACATATAAAATTCAACCGTCGCAAACTGTAACTTTGTTGTTTGTGAGAAGCTATAGGGGTGGTCAATTGTGACTTTTTTTATGCTTGCAAACGCGATGATCCAATATGAACTCATTTTGCCAATTATGCAGAAAAATTTACACAACTGATCTCCATTGCACAGTTATTTGCAGTTATTAATGAATACAATCTCTTAGCCATGGAGTCAAAACTGCAATGGTGATTTAAATTGCGATTAATAGGGGGGTTTCCTTACGAATTTATGCATTCCGAACTGGTTAAAATAGAACGAACCTTTGAACGATCAGCTCTGACTAAAATTGATGATCCTTTGCTTGAAAAGCATGATGTCAATCTTTGGCTTAAACGTGACGACCTCTTACATCCCGTCATTTCTGGAAACAAATGGCGTAAGCTCAAATATAATCTGAATGAAGCTTTGTCGCTAGGTGCGGATACAATTATCAGCATGGGTGGAGCTTATTCAAACCACCTGCACGTATTGGCATATGTAGGAAAAATATTAGATCTGAAAACCATCGGCATCATTCGTGGCGAACGCCCAACATCATTGACACCCACCTTAGAAGATATGGAAAATTGGGGAATGGATCTGCGTTTTATACCGCGCTCGGACTATCGACACTACAGGAGCTACAGACATTGGCAAGACTTACCAGGATTAAAGCCCAATCAATTCTGGTTACCAGAAGGCGGTGCTACTGGTTTGGCATTAAAAGGCGTTGCGGAATTGGTCGAAGAAATTGACATCCCTTATGATACCTTGTGTGTGGCTTGTGGGACGGGTACAACTTTCGCAGGGCTAATCAACGCCGTTTCCAAGGAAGTTTCAGTGTTGGGTTTAGCCGCATTAAAAAACGCTGACTTTTTGCAGTCGGATGTGCAATCATTGCTAACTGGAGAATTTCATCTGTGGGAAATATTTCATGCTTACCATTTCGGTGGTTTTGCTAAACTTAACCCAAAATTAGCCCTATTTATGACAGAATTTGAGCAAAAAACTTCAATTCCATTGGAACCCGTATATACCGGAAAAATGCTGTACGGACTCTACGATTTGATTTCAAAAGATTATTTTAAGCCTGGGCATCGTGTTATTGCGATACATACCGGAGGTTTACAGGGGAAAAGAGGTTACGTCTGATGCAAAGAGAATTAGAACCTGAGTTAATGGAAGATGCAAATCAAGTTAACGCTTATGCGGAAGCTGATTTTGAAAAGCCGCATAGTGAATTTATACAGCGGTTAAAGGCATTTGTGAATGAACCGAAATTTAACGGAAAAGCGCTGGATTTAGGTTGTGGCCCTGGCGATATCAGTCGTCGCTTTGCCAAGGCATTCCCCTTGTGTACGATTGATGCAATTGATGGCTCTAAAGCCATGATAGATTATGCCGTAAATGCTAGTAGCCCGGAATTCAAGTCGCGGCTGAATTTTATTCATGGGAAACTGCCAGATACCGAATTATCAGTTGAGAATTATGACATTATCTTAAGCAACAGTGTATTGCATCATCTTCCAGACCCCCAAATACTTTGGCAAGTGGTAAAGAAATACTCTAAACCCGGTACACGTATCGTCATTATGGATTTACTTCGGCCTGGTTCGGTTAGTATGGCAAGAACGCTGGTGGAAATGTATGCCATAACCGAACCTAAAATATTACAACAGGATTTTTATAATTCCTTGTTGGCGGCATTTACCCTTAAAGAAATCAACGCTCAAATAGCTCAAGCTGGGGTGTCGCTAGCTGTCGAGAAAATCAGTGATCGGCATGTTTTTGTATCAGGCATCATGCCCTAACATTGATTTGACACGACATCACAACGCTTAATATGACTACGAAAGAGAAGATGGAATCCATCGATCTGCAAAAGCCTGAATTCTACATCAACCGCGAACTCAGTCTGCTCGAGTTCAATAAACGGGTATTGGCGCAGGCCAAAGATGAAAATGTACCGCTATTGGAACAGCTCAATTATCTTTGTATTTCGTGTTCCAATCTTGATGAGTTTTACGAGGTTCGTGTTGCCGGCGTGATACAAATGGCGGCTATTGATCCCAAAGCAATCGGGCAGGATGGTTTAAATCCGAATGAACAACTGGAACTTATCGCGACTAATGCCCATGAATTGGTCAATGAACAATATCGGGTGCTTAATGACGTATTGATCCCAAAACTTAAGCAGGAAAATATCAACTTTATTCGTCGTAATGACTGGACGGAAGTGCAGCAAAAATGGCTGCAAACCTACTTCAATGATCAGCTATTGCCCATTTTATCTCCAGTAGGATTGGATTCTGCCCATCCTTTTCCACGGATTTTAAACAAGAGCTTAAACTTCATCGTCTCGCTGACGGGCAAAGATGCCTTTGGCAGGAATAGCGGACGTGCTATTTTACAAGCCCCCCGATCACTGCCGCGTATCATCCAGTTTCCGGCAGAAGAAACCCAAAGCGGCGCCACCGATTTCGTGTTTTTATCATCCATCATTCATGCCTTTGTCGGCGAGTTGTTTAATGGCATGACCGTTAAGGGTTGCTACCAGTTCCGAGTGACGCGAAACAGCGATTTTTTTGTTGATGACGATGCCATCGACGATTTATTACTGGCGGTACAAGGCGAATTGGCGATGCGTAATTACGGGGATGAAGTGCGCCTGGAAATTGATGCCATGTGTCCTGATGAAACCGTCAGCTTCTTGCTAGATCGGTTTGAAATGACGCGAGATCGCCTCTTTTTAGTAGATGGACCAGTTAACCTTAATCGAGTGCAAGAAATAATTGCCCTAGTTGATCGTCCAGACCTTACGTTTACGCCGTTCAAACCTATTGTTCCGCCGCAACTAGCACGGAATAAAGACATTTTCGCCGCTATCAAACGTCATGACATTTTACTGCATCACCCTTTTGAATCCTTTTCGCCAGTCGTTGAGTTCTTGCGTCAGGCTGCTGTTGCGCCCGATGTGCTGGCAATCAAGCAAACGCTTTATCGTACTGGTGCAGATTCGCCCATCGTCAGTGCCTTAATCAAAGCGGCAAGAGCAGGTAAGGAAGTGACTGTTGTCATCGAGTTAAGGGCAAGATTTGACGAGAAAGACAATATCAGTTTGGCAGCCAAACTACAGGAAGCAGCGGTTCACGTCGTGTATGGTGTGGTAGGCTATAAAACCCATGCCAAAATGTGTCTGGTACTAAAAAGAGAAGGCAAAGAGTTACGTAATTATGTACATTTAGGCACTGGTAATTACCACCCTAAAACAGCGCTGATGTACACGGATTATGGTTTATTTTCCTGCGATAAAGATTTAGGCGAAGATGTTAGGCGAGTCTTCGCACAACTGACAAGCCTAGGAAAAGTAAGTAAATTAAATAAACTATTACAATCGCCTTTTACCCTGCATAGAGGCATTATTGAAAAAATTGAACGGGAGATTTTGTACGCCAACGAAGGTAAACTCGCTAAAATTATCTTCAAGGTGAATGCTATTGTTGAAGACCTCGTCATTCAGGCGCTTTACCGTGCATCACAGGCTGGGGTCAAAATTAAACTCATCGTTCGGGGCATTTGCTGTCTAAAACCGGGAATACCGGGTGTCTCAGAAAACATAGAAGTGCGCTCCATCATCGGGCGTTTTCTGGAACATGCCCGAGTTTATGCGTTTGCCAATGACGGTGTTTGGGAAGTTTATGCCTCCAGTGCCGACTTAATGAACCGTAATATGTTCCAGCGCGTGGAAACTTGCTTCCCCATTGAAAACAAACGCTTACATAACCGCATATTGCATGACCTAGATACTTATCTGAACGATAATAGCCAATCGTGGCTGCTAAAACCTGATGGTAGTTATGAACAAATCCGCCGTAAAGACGGTGAGGTTGCGATACAAGCACAAGCTGTACTGTTAGAGGAGTTACAAAGTTAAAAATGACTTCATCCTGTGAAATCGCCCAGCTTGGGGCAAAAGTGTTAAGGCAACATGCCGAAATAGTAGAGCAAGTTAATAGCTCAGACATTCGGCAAATCATCGAGGACATGCAGGCTGCTTTGGCAATAACCCAAGGTGTTGGTCTAGCTGCACCGCAAATCAGCCAGCTCAAGCGGATTATTATCGTCGCGTCACGTCCGACAACACGCTATCCAACCGCGCCGCTGATGAACCCAACGGTGATGATTAATCCGGTATTCGAAGCCTTATCAGACGATAAGGAAAAAGATTGGGAAGGTTGTTTGAGCATTCCAGGCATACGTGCATTAGTGCCTCGGTATAAAGCTATTCAAGCCCAATACATTGACCAACAGGGTAATTTTGTTGAGCAAATGCTCGAAGATTTTGTTGCCAGGGTTTTTCAACATGAAGTCGATCATCTGGAAGGGAAGGTCTATCTTGATCGGGTCGAAAGCACCGCAGATATTATTTCTGAAAGCGAGTATTTTAAGTTATTCGTATAAGAGAATCTCTAAAAATTCAAACAACTACTTCTCCGTTTGACAGTGTGATAGTAAGCCAAATCCCTGATGGATACTGGCTAAAGCGCCAATATTGTCTTTTAGTGTACCAAACAGAATCCAACGGGACATTTTTGTCATCAAATAGTCATATTAAATAAAGGCTTACACTTGATTTAAGCTCTTGCGCAAACCCACATATCAACGCGACTTACCCCAGCTTTTTTTAATACTGTTGCTAGAGCATTAGCTGTAGAACCCGTTGTCATGACATCATCAAGAATCGCAACATGATGGGCATGTATAGGTTTCCGTACTGAAAATGCGAGACGTAAATTTTGGCGGCGTTTTTTTGCGGATAATCCGGTTTGATGGGGTGTGTCTTTATCTCGCAAGCAACTTAAAAAATCTATCGGGATTTGTAATTTTTTAGATACCGTTCTGGCAATTTCCAGTGCTTGATTGAATCCCCGCTGATGGTAGCGGGAGCTGTGCAGAGGTACTGGGATAATACAATCGGGTTTTTCTGCGGTTTTTTGTAAATGTTCAGCTAATAGTGCGCCGAGTAAGCGGGCATTCTTAAATTGTGCGCCGAATTTTAATCCAGTAATTAAATGCCGGATTTCTTCTTGATGAATAAAGGGCGCATAAGTTTCATTAAAAGCGGGGCTTTCGCTTATACAATGACCGCAGAGCGTTGGCACAACGATAGGGGCGGTTAATATTTCCGCACAACGGTAACAGCAAAGATTATTTCTTGGTAAGTGTTTGTAGCAGAATGCACAGAGATCCAACGCACCAGACCCAAGGTTACCACACAAAATACAAATAGGCGGAAGAAGGTGACTTTGTATAGTATCAAGCCAGTTGTAAACTTTTTTCATCTAAATAGGTTAGTAATGTAATCATTTTTACCATCAGAACCCATTGTAACAGGATGTCACCAACTGTTTGTAAATATGGGAGTGTTAGTAAAGACTGGTGCTTAAAGGCTATGCGTATTTCCACACGCTGACAAATCCATCCCAGATTTGTCAGCGAAAGCAAAGGCCAAGTCTCGTTTGACCTTCTAGCAATCAATTGCTTAGCGCAACTGATTTTGTTAGCACATCCAGCACTACTTGTAGCAAAAACGCTCAGTATTATCGCTCGCTCCGGCGATTATCCGTTTTCGCTTTGCTCTCCACGGGGAATAACGACTGCTTGATGCGGTCGAAAAAATAGCCGATAAAGCCGATCATCACCACAGCAAAGAGTACTCGGCTGATAAGTAAAACCTGCGTTAGCGGGATTTCTGAATTTTCTCCAGCCACTATTTTTACGGAATCTACAACTCGGTTAAAGCCGGTTGCGTTCTCAAGAAATTGATTGTTCATTTTGCTTCCCTCAATCTACGTTAACGGAATGGATCATTTTCTACACGGTACGACTTAAAAAGAGTGCGTCCTTGCACAACATAAAATCCATTTGTTTTTAGGAGGTACACGCATAATGTAGAAGAATTGCCTACTTTATACCGTGAACTACTCGCGATTTCTATGAATTATTACCAGTTTTAGATGGTAATAATTCCGTTTAATTATCCTCATAATTTCTTTGAGTTCAATAATCGGTTAAAAAAAGGGTAATTTTAATCTCTCCTGATAGACCAGAGCCATAACCAACCTGGTGTTCGGTGAATGGGGACAGGTATTTGGCGATGCCAAAATGACAACGGCTTTGTTAGATCGTATTACTCACCACTGTGACATCCTGGAAACAGGAAATAAGTCTTATCGGCTTAAACAACGGATAAAGGAACTGAAAACGGAATAGTCCAAAAATCAAACTACACAGCGTTCGACGCTGTTAACGGATACTTTTAATGGATACTTTTCGAAGCTGATTGGCGCACCACTGGTGTTAATTATAGGGAATCTCTAAAAATTCAAAAAGCTCCTTCTCCCTCTGGGAGAAGGTCGGGATGAGGGTAATAAAATCAAGCAATTATATCCCTCACCCTAGCCCTCTCCCAGAGGGAGAGGGGACTATTAGAGATTCCCTATAGTTTTGTTTATCGCTAATTAAGATACAACTTAACCGGGTTTTACGTTCCATTGCTCCCTAAACCCCAGGTAGCATGTCCATCAATCTGCGGCCAAGCCGTCAACACGGCTTTGACAACCGTAGCGAGAGGGATAGCCAAAAACACGCCCCAAAACCCCCACAGCCCACCAAAAAACAAGATGGCAATAATGATGGCGATAGCATGTAAATTGACCGCTTCAGAAAATAATACCGGCACCAAAACCACACCGTCTAATGCCTGGATGACTGAATAAGCGATAACTATATACATAAAGCGGTCGTCACCCAAACCCCACTGAAAATAGGCGACCAGGAGTACAGGGAAAGTTACCAAAGTCGCGCCGATGTAAGGAATTATTACCGATAAGCCCATCAAAACCGACAACAACATGGCGTAATTCAACCCCATGGTTTCATAAGTTATATAGCTGACCACCCACAAAATGAAAATTTCGGCAAATTTTCCACGTACGTAATTGGCGATTTGTATTTCAATCTCTTCCCAAACTCTTACGCTTAGATGCCTGTCCCGTGGCAAGTACTGCAACACCCAGCCTACCAAAACGTTTTTATCTTTTAAAAAGAAAAACACCATCATGGGCACCAAAAATAAGTACACCAACGCACTAGCCAAGCCTACTACCGATGCCGCCGAAATTGTCAGCACGTTTTGTCCGTAAACTAGCAATTCCTTTTGCAGGGTAAACATGATTTCTTGGATTTTATTTTCATTAATAAACTGTGGATATTTTTCCGGCAAACGCATGATTTGCGTTTGCATTCTGCTGATGAAAGCAGGTATATGTTGAACTAATTCGACGGCCTGCTGCGTAATGATGGGCATCAAATAAAATAAAAGGAAAACCAAGCCCGCCATGAAACCCGAAAACACAAGGCCAACGGCAACTAATCGTGGCAAACCCATGTTTTCAATCCTGTCTACCAATCCTTCCAAAAAATAAGCCAAGACGACTGACACGTAAACCGGCTTTAACAAATCGGACAAGAAATAAATCAGCATAAAGCTGACCAACAGAATAATAGCGAGTGAAAAAGCCTGTGAATTGGGCAAAAAACGGTTAAACCGTTCTTTCAAAAATCGCGAGCTGACAAAATAGGGGTCGGTATTCATTTATGCCCAGTTAATAATGCTTTTACTGGCTTACATTCTAACTCCAATAAACCGCTTATACCTATGAAAACTGCTACTTACTTAATGTTCTGACCTTGATATTTAATTCGATAAAAGGACAGCACCGGTATTTCTCATCGTAGGACATCAATAAAAAGGCACGATTGATAAGTGCGCAATAGTTAAAGATGTATTCAGACAATATCGAATGCGTGTAATCGAAGCTTAACGCGGGTTCGTCGGTATGAATGACGAGGATATATCTCTCATAAGGTCCACCTTTGATATTTGTGGAGGCATCCTTCACTTCAAGGCGTTGACTGATTGATTTTACAAGCTTTATTTCGTTCCATTGTGCCGGTTGTGCAGAATCTCCATTTTTATGCGCCATAATTGCCACAGGATCGACCAACTCTGTCACTTCAATACCTAACCTGCCGCCTTCAAACAGCATCGCTTCGCAATCCGGCGGATCATTGCCCTGCCCTCGTGCGACAAGGGAGTTAAAAAACCCAGCGTCGGCTTTCTCCAGCGACTCTTTTAGAGAATCCACGATAGCCCATTCTTCAAGCTGTCGATCTACTGGCCAAGCAAAGAAATCACTGTAGCCGCGCTTTTTTTGCTTGGCTTGCACTTTCTTAGCTTGATTTAGGGATTGAGCCGTGTTTTTCTCATCCGAGTCATTATTATCCATTTTTAGAGCCTATGTAGATGCGAGTTTTCTACTCCAGCATAACAAATATTAAATACCATTAAATCAATAAGCTGAATAAGAAATTGTGGGATTTTAGCGAATATCATAATACAACTTGCTTAAAACTCTTAGACCCATTAATACTTTTCCACAGGCATCAATCTCTGTTAGGTAATGGGTTAAACCTGCTATTTTGCATGAATATCAATTCCAAATTCGACCTTATTGATCAACAACCCGATGACAGTATCATGCATTACGACCGATTTCGAAAAGCAAATCGTTTCTCGAGTTAATCGCTTTATCCACGTCCATAGATTCAAGTTTTTACGTTCTATCTTCTGGGTATTCTGCTTGCCAACCTCATGCTTTTCGGTGTCCAAATCGCGCTCGTAGGCATCCAAGTCATCCATTAATACAACAAACTACAGGTTTAGCCCATTACCAATTCAAAAACCCCTCTCCTGAAGTGAGTAGGTTGGGATGATGGGATTTTTAGGGATTCCACCACTCCTGTTATCCTGCCAAACACCATAATATTGGGACTTAATACGGTTTGCTTTATAATCACAAGTAACGCAAGCTGCGCTTATTCATTTGAATTAAGAGGATCTCTAAAAATTCAAAAAGCTCTTTCTCCCTCTGGGTACAAGTATCTGCCCCTTCTCCTTCACGGGAGATGGGATTTTTAGAGATCCCCTTAATACATTTCCGCCACACGGATTTAACTACTTAGGTTAAGCAATGACATCGACACCGCTCCCCATACAAGATTACGCATTACTCAGCGATGAGGAATGCGATGCGAAGATTACTGCCGCCAAAGCAAAGTTAGGTAAGCGCTGCGTCATCTTAGGACACCATTACCAGCGCGATGAAGTGTTCAAGCACGCCGATTATGTCGGTGATTCCTTGCAATTATCGCGTGATGCCGCTGCTGCTGAAGCCGAATTTATCGTGTTTTGCGGTGTGCATTTCATGGCGGAAGTCTCCAACATCCTAACTCGTCCCGAACAAATTACCATCTTGCCTGACTTGGCGGCCGGTTGCTCGATGGCGGATATGGCTAATCTGGTCAAAGTCAAGAAATGTTGGGCAGAATTAGGGCAAGTGATTGATGTCGACAATGAAGTCACGCCCGTGACTTACATTAATTCCGCCGCCGACCTGAAAGCGTTTTGCGGTGAGCATGAAGGTATTGTCTGCACGTCATCCAACGCACAAAAAATCCTGGAATGGAGTTTTGCCAACCGCCCGAAAGTGCTGTTTTTCCCCGACCAGCATTTAGGACGAAATACCGGCTACCGCATGGGCATTCCTTTGGATCAATTGGCACTGTGGGATTTTAACAAGCCGATGGGTGGTTTAACCGAAGAGCAAATCAGGAACGCCAAAATCTTCCTTTGGGGCGGATTCTGTTCGGTACACCAAATGTTCAAGCCGGAGCAGATCGACAACTTCCTGGCGAAATATCCAGAAACCAAGGTCATCGCCCATCCAGAAGCGCCTTTTGAAGTCTGCCAGAAAGCCGAATACATAGGCTCGACCACCAGCATCTTACGCACCATCCGCGAAGCCGAACCTAATACCCGCTGGCTGGTGGCAACGGAATTAAACTTGGTCAACCGTCTGCATGAAGAATGCAAAAAAGACGGCAAAAACGTCCACTTCATGTCACCCACCTTGTGCATGTGTTCGACCATGTTCCGTACCGACCCGCAGCATCTGGCGTGGGTGATGGATAATCTTGCTAACGGTCATGTGATTAACCAGATTGTGGTGGATAAGGACGATGCATGGTTAGCCAAGAAGGCGTTGGATAATATGTTGGCGATACATTAAAAGGGAGTTGGATTTAAATAGGAACGATAGGTTTTAAGGTGTGTTTGTGGTTTGTTGCTAACAAAATAACTACTAAGATAATGAAAATTAGTACTGATTAACCATAATTTGCACCATTATTTTATAATTGTTTTACACCTAAAAAGGTGTTTACTATATGTTGGGCATAACTTCACGCTCCTATGCCTTGCGTTTCCTTAATTTGGAGCGGTGGAGAATTAAAAATGGCACAAATGCTTCTTACGGCAACTGTCTTGTTGTTGCTTTCCGGTTGCGCGACAACAGCAAATAATACTTCTACCTCGAATACTTCTGCTCAAACAAGCAACAAAGCCGAGGGGAAAATATCAATGGCTATTGGCCGTGAAATTGGCAATTTTAAAATCACCAATTCACAGGCAGTAGAAGCACCGGCAGGTTATGACGGAATGCAGTACACAGTTAAAACTGATGATGGGTCTACCTTTAAATGTGAGATTTTAGAACCGTCTGGGTTTGGTAAAGTTGCGACTTGGGGTATGGCAAGCGGTGCAGACGCTATGTGTACTGATTTTACCAGGGGATCGAGTGACATAGGAAAAACGAACAATGCAAGCTGCAATGCATTGCTACGAGCTGCTGGCAAATGCTGAAGAAATGTTCAACATAACGCTCAAGCCGATCCGGTTCTGCTACGTTCCACTGGTCTGCTTAGCTTCACGTTAGCCCGGTAGGATGCGGTGAGGTACGAACCGCATCTTTCGTGTTTCGCGATTGAAGTGGTTCACTACTTTGTTCACCACATCCTACGTTGCTCGGTAAGCTTGTTTACTTAGAGACGCTAAACTTTGGACTGGCCTTTAGTAAGCTTATGTTCTGTGCAGCCTGGCTCTTAGCAGTAGGATGGTTGCTGTAAGTTATTTTTCCATCCGCATTTACCGATTTGTAGAGGCTTTTTGCGAAGGCATCTGGTGCTAATAAGCTACCGAATACAAACACGGCAATGGTCGCGGCAAGATTCCAATTTAAGTTAATTCGTTTGTTCATTGATGTTCCAAAAATAGATAGGGTTGATAAAGTAAATGTACTGCCGACAAATTAAAATGGTCTGGCTAATCACAGTTTCGCTATTATTACTTATTAAATCATTGTTAACCGATTGTTATTTCAGTTCTGTGAAGTACTGCTTATTTATAATTTATATGCACAAATGCAAGGCTTTGTCGGTCAATCCAGAAAATTAACAGCCAAAGGACTTTCGATGGCCATTACAAAACGAATTATCTTGGTTTTTATCGTCCTGGTTTCATGTGTGGCTTGCGACCAAACGACCAAGTCCGTCGCCCAATCGTTTCTATCCGAAACTGAAGTGTGGTCGTTTCTGGGCGATACGGTTCGGCTACAACTTGCCCATAACCAAGGGGCATTTTTAGGCTTCGGAGCCTCACTGCCAGAAGGTTTTCGCGCAGGTATTTTCTCGGTTGGCGTAGGTGCATTGTTGCTGGTTTTGCTTGGATTTACTTTATTTTACAAATCGGCCTCAACCTTAGAGATTCTGGCTTTTAGCCTTCTGCTTGCTGGCGGTATGGGTAATCTGATTGACCGCATGATGTGTGGTTATGTGATTGATTTTATGAATATCGGAATAGGTTCTTTACGTACAGGCATTTTCAACGTTGCAGATATTGCCGTTAGCGTCGGGGTGCTTGTTCTAATTGCAGATTCGCTATATGAGCGAAAAGAAAGAGTTTAATTAAACATCGCCGCACAATCCTTCGACGAGATCGACGAATGGCAAACTGTTCAAAGTGTTCGTGGTGGGTTTGTCGAACGATGAGCGTACACTTCGTATGAGCAAGCTCAAATTTTCCCTGAATCTAAAAAAACATGGCACAACCCAAGCAAACAACCTCTGAAAAATTCATTCTGGTATTCAGTTTGTTGGGTATTTGCGCGTATCTGGTTTTGCGCTTTGGCTTAAAGATAGAGGACGAAATCTATACGGTGGCGCTCAATGCTTCTTTAGCTTCAGCAGTTGCCAACGTCTATCAAGGACAGCTTAGTTTTCCTGTTTCTTTGGTACAAATGCCGCTGTATCTTGTATTAATCCTGGGCGGAATCCCTCTGGTTTTACAGATTATCAAGAAATTTCTGCTAGGCGATTTTGGTGCCGATTTGCTCGCTGGCGTATCAATTGTCACCTCCGTGTTGCTGGGCGAGAATCTTGCCGGAAGTTTAGTGATATTAATGCTTTCCAGTGGCGTGGTACTGGAAACCTACGCGGTAAGAAAAGCGTCTTCGGTACTAGAAGCATTAGCTAAGCGTATGCCATCTATTGCCCATAAACAATCGGATGAGGGCGTTTTGGATATTCCCACCGAGCAAGTCAATATTGGTGATACCTTATTGATACTCCCGCATGAACTTTGTCCTGTGGATGGCACGGTGCTGGAAGGGGTTGGTACGATGGATGAGTCCTATCTGACTGGCGAGCCTTATATGATGTCTAAAACCAGCGGTTCACAAGTGATGTCGGGGGCTATTAACGGGGATTCGGCATTGACAATTTGTGCAGATAAACTGGCGGTCGATTCGCGCTATGCAAAAATCACGGAAGTCATGCGTGCTTCTGAACAGCACCGTCCTCAGCTCAGACGCTTAGGTGACCAACTTGGTGCGTTGTACACACCTTTGGCTTTGCTTATTGCCATTGCCAGTTGGTGGTATTACGGTGATGTGGTGCGATTTTTGGCGGTGTTGGTGATTGCCACGCCCTGTCCTTTGTTAATTGGTATTCCGGTCGTGATTATTAGTTCTATCTCATTGGCGGCAAAGCGCGAAATTATCATCAAGAATCCGGCTATCCTGGAAACCATAGGACAGTGTCGGACTGCGATTTTCGATAAAACAGGCACGCTCACTTATGGTCGTCCGTCCCTGACTAAACTGATTCCTGCCAGTTCCTATGATGAAAAAACCGTGCTGACGTTAATCGCCAGCTTGGAACGCTATTCACGGCATCCGCTCTCCAGCTCGATTGTTAAGGCAGCAGAAAAAGCAGGTTTATTACTACTTGGTGTTGTTAATATTAAAGAGTTAGCTGGAGATGGCGTGATAGGTGAGGTGGCGGGAAAAAAAGTCCAAGTGACTAGCCGTAAAAAAATTCTGGAATACCAACCGGATATTGCAAGCCAGTTGCCGCCCGTTAGTGGCGGTTTGGAATGTGTAGCGCTGATTGACGGTAACTATGCTGCAATGCTGCAATTTAGGGATGAAGTGCGTTCCGATAGTTCGTCGTTCATCAATCACTTGATACCTAATCATGCGTTTGACCGGGTGATGATCGTGTCAGGCGACAGAGAATCTGAAGTGCGCTATCTTGCCGAACAAGTCGGCATCAAGCATGTGTTTTTTAGCCAAAGCCCAGAGCAAAAGCTGGAAATCGTTCGCACCGAAACCAAAGCTGCAAAAACCGTCTATCTGGGCGACGGCATCAACGATGCACCCGCGCTGACCGCCGCAACCATCGGCATTGCGTTCGGACAGAACAGCGATATTACCGGAGAATCCGCCGATGCGGTCATCATGGATAGTTCGTTGCTGAAAGTGGATGAGCTTTTCCATATCGGCGAACGTATGCGTAGAATTGCCCTGCAAAGCGCAATAGGCGGCATGGCGTTGAGTTTAATAGGAATGGGTTTTGCTGGCTTGGGCTATTTGTCGCCAGTCGCTGGGGCAATTACCCAGGAAGTAATTGATGTAATTGCGATTTTGAATGCGTTTAGGGCGGCGATTCCGCCGAAAACACTTTCAGATTATTAGACAGATGAATATGTTTGACATTATTTTACCGGTTATTTATTTTTGTATTAGCCTCTTATGTTTCTTTTTGGGGCTGAAAGGGCAAAAGACGGGGACGCTTATTTTCAAACTTGGGACGAAAGGAACAGGATTGGAAAATAACGTATCACTTATACGAGTCCAGATCATCGCCACATTTTTTCTCAGTATTGTTATGTTCTTGTTTTCGACAGCATACACCTACATTATCTTCACTAAGACGCACGGCAATTAATGATGTTTAACATTAATAAACGCATGAACCAGCCCATTTTAAGCTGGGGTAAGTAGAATAAACTCAATAAGTTAACCCCCTCATCCCAGCCTTCTCCCTCAAGGGAGAAGGAGCTTATTGAATTTTTAGGCGTTCACTTAAAAGCAATCTGCAAACTAAATAACTTATTTATAAACCACCATGTTGCGAATCACCGAACTCAAACTCCCCCTAAACCACCCAGAAAGCGCAATCAAATCGACCATCCTAGTTAAGCTAGGTATAACCGAAGCAGACCTTATAACTTATAAAGTATTCCGCCGCGCCCATGATGCCCGTAAAAAGAATGACATCCACCTCATCTATACGATTGATTTAGAAACTAAAGATGAGAAAGGCATCTTATTACGCTTAAAAGATGATCCGAAAATTACAATAACACCCGATACATCTTATCGCTTTGTCACCCAAGCACCGAAAAATCTTTTAACAAGACCAATTGTAATTGGCACTGGGCCTTGCGGTTTATTTGCGGGATTAATCCTAGCGCAAATGGGATTTTGCCCGATCATCCTTGAACGGGGTAAAGAGGTACGGGAACGCACTAAAGACACCTTCGGCCTTTGGCGAAAACGGCAATTCAACCCCGAATCCAATGTGCAATTTGGTGAAGGCGGCGCGGGTACATTTTCCGACGGCAAGCTGTACACGCAAATCAAAGATCCCAACCACTATGGGCGGAAAGTGCTGACAGAATTCGTCAAAGCGGGTGCGCCTGCCGAAATACTAACCGTTAGCAAGCCCCATATCGGTACTTATAAGCTGGTGACGGTGGTGGAACAAATGCGCGCTAAGATTGAATTGCTGGGCGGTGAAATCCGCTTTCAAAGCCGTGTAGATAAAATCCAGATTGAAAACAATCAAGTTCAGAGCGTTACCCTTACTAATGGCGAAACCATCGCTAGCAATCACATCGTGCTTGCCGTCGGACATAGCGCACGAGATACCTTCAAAATGCTTTATGAATCGGGCGTGTACATTGAAGCTAAACCCTTTTCTGTGGGTTTTCGGATCGAACATCCACAATCTTTGATTGATGCTTGCCGTTTTGGTAACAATGCCGGTGACCCGATATTAGGCGCGGCCGACTACAAACTGGTGCATCATTGCAAAAATGGCCGTTCGGTTTACAGTTTTTGTATGTGTCCGGGCGGAACGGTGGTGGCCGCCACTTCCGAGGCCGAACACGTGGTCACCAACGGCATGAGCCAATATTCCCGGAATGAACGCAACGCCAATAGCGGTATTGTTGTTGGTATAACGCCGGATGATTATCCTGGACATCCGCTGGCAGGAATTGATTACCAGCGACGATTGGAAGCCCATGCTTACATACTCGGCGGCAAAACTTACTCGGCTCCAGGGCAATTAGTGGGCGATTTTCTGGCTAATACCCCCTCAACTTCCTCCGGTAAAGTGCTGCCTTCTTATTTACCTGATGTCCATCTATGCAACCTGGATTCAGCCCTGCCTGATTACGCGATTGAAGCAATCCGCGAAGCTATCCCTGCATTCGACAAAAAAATTCCTGGCTTTGCCATGCCCGATGCGGTGTTGACGGGTGTTGAAACCCGAACTTCATCGCCTATCCGCATCAAACGCAATGAACATTACCAAAGTATTAATACCAAAGGGCTTTATCCGGCGGGAGAAGGCGCTGGTTATGCAGGGGGAATCCTGTCTGCTGCGGTGGATGGCATCAAAGTAGCTGAGGCTTTGGCGCTTGATATGATCCGTATAAAGTAAAACAATGTATTCGCGATATTTATCGACTGTCCTGAACGAAACTAAAGCGTTTGTCAGACTCATTTTGCATTGCAATGACGCTAACTATTTACTCAATAATTAAATAGGACTAAAATAGTACTCAATTACTTGGAGCAGTGTATGTTACGGTTAAGCAAGCTAACTGATTACGCAACAGTCATATTAAGCCACATTGCAAAAGAAAGCGACCAAACCCATTCCGCCATGGGCGTGGCTGAGGCCACTGGGATTGCTTTGCCGACTGTCAGCAAGGTCTTAAAAATATTGGTTAATGCCAATGTGTTGGTGTCAACACGTGGAATAAAAGGTGGCTATGCCCTGGCTAGGCCGCCAGAAAATATTTCCGTAGCGGAAGTCATCAGTGCGTTAGAAGGGCCAATTGCCTTGACTGAATGCAGTATTTCCCACGAAGGTTGTGAACAGGCATCTGGCTGCGGTATTAGCGGCAATTGGAGCTTAATCAACAAAGCCATACAAAATGCCCTGGAAGCGGTAACGCTGGCAGATATGATTAAGCCAGTTAATCTACCACCCCAAGAATTTATGATTCCGGTTTCCAGTATCTACCGTCCAATTTGAGAGCCAGTTATGTCTGCAAGTACTCAAGAAATAAATAACCTGATTAACCAAACGTATAAGCAAGGTTTCGTTACTGAACTCGAGACTGATACGTTTCCCGTTGGCTTGGATGAGACGGTTATCCATAAACTATCGAAAGTCAAAAATGAACCGGAATTCATGCTGGAATACCGGTTGAAAGCGTTCCGCCATTGGCAAACCATGAAGTCGCCTGATTGGGCGCAATTGAATATCGAGCCAATTGATTATCAGGCCATCAGCTATTATTCCGCACCGAAACGCAAGGAAGACGGCCCGAAAAGCCTGGATGAGATCGATCCTGAAGTTTTGGCGGCTTATAAAAAATTGGGCATTCCTTTAGATGAACAGGAAAAGTTGGCTGGCATTGCCGTTGATGCCGTTTTTGATAGTGTGTCCGTTGCGACCACGTTCAAAGGCAAATTAAAAGATGCCGGGGTTATTTTCTGCCCGATTTCCGAAGCCTTGCGCGACCATCCCGACTTAATCAAACAGTATTTAAGTTCGGTCGTGCCAACAGGCGATAACTTTTTTGCGGCATTGAATTCCGCCGTATTTACCGACGGCTCGTTTGTGTATATTCCCAAAGGCGTGCGCTGCCCGATGGAATTGTCCACCTATTTCCGCATCAACGCCGCCAATACCGGACAATTCGAGCGCACCTTGATTATTGCCGATGAAGGCAGTCATGTGTCTTACCTTGAAGGCTGCACCGCGCCGATGCGCGATGAAAACCAGCTTCATGCGGCGGTTGTTGAATTGATCGCATTAAAAGACGCGACTATCAAATATTCAACCGTGCAAAACTGGTATCCCGGTGACAAAGAAGGCAAGGGCGGTATTTATAACTTCGTCACCAAACGTGCCGATTGCCGGGGTGATAACGCCAAAGTGTCGTGGACGCAGGTGGAAACCGGTTCCGCCATCACTTGGAAATACCCCAGTTGCATCCTGACCGGCGACAACACCATCGGTGAGTTTTATTCCGTGGCCGTTACCAACAACAGGCAACAAGCCGACACCGGCACCAAGATGATCCACATCGGCAAAAATACCCGCAGCACGATTGTGTCCAAAGGCATCAGCGCAGGCAAGGCGCAAAACACCTATCGCGGCTTGGTAAAGGTGTTGAAAAGTGCCGAAAATGCCCGTAACTACACCCAGTGCGATTCCTTATTGGTCGGTGATAAATGCGGCGCACATACCTTTCCGTATGTCGAAGTCAAACAGCCGTCCGCACAAGTCGAACACGAAGCGACCACCTCCAAAATCAGCGAAGACCAATTGTTTTTCTGCCAGCAACGCGGCTTATCGGCAGAAGATGCAGTCTCGATGATCGTCAACGGCTTCTGCAAAGAAGTCTTTAAAGAATTGCCGATGGAGTTTGCGGTAGAGGCACAGGCGTTGTTGGGGTTGAGTTTGGAAGGGTCGGTTGGGTAGTGTTTTTTGTAAAATTATTTCATGTAGCATGTAAACTAACTTCTTGTTGAAAAGTTAAAACATCATAATTTGTATGGAAAGATTATTTAAGTTAGACCCGTTCATAGACGAGCTTAAAGAAATTAGTCAGTGTACAAATGAATTTGAACTTATGGAGTCTCTAAATCTTCCTAATGC
>NZ_JBEBKJ010000005.1:0-79269 GCF_040079455.1 Methyloglobulus sp.
TGGATGCACTACGCTTATCCATTCTACAAAAAATTATAAGATATTGTTTTGTTTAATTTATCCCTAAAGCTAAACGAACTGTCGCAACAAGGCTTGTACCGTTCAAGGCGTATCGTCGAATCCCCGCAAGGCATTAACCTGATTTGTGACGGCAAGCCCGTCATCAATTTTTGCAGTAATGATTACTTGGGCTTGGCTAACCATCCTGATGTCATTAATGCTTTCAAATCAGCGGTGGACAAATACGGCGTAGGTAGCGGTTCGGCGCATTTGATTTGCGGTCATAGCAAAGCGCATCATGCTTTGGAAGAAGAGCTCGCGGCCTTTACCGGACGTGACCGGGCGCTGCTGTTTTCCACGGGTTATATGGCGAATATGGGTGCGATTTCGGCCTTGGTCGGTCGTGGCGACACGGTATTTGAAGACCGATTGAATCACGCATCCTTATTGGATGGTGGCTTGTTGTCCGGCGCAAAATTTAAGCGTTATGCCCATGCCGATACCGATCACTTGGATGCGCTCTTAGGTGATAAGGTGGTCTTTAAAAATTCAACAAGCTCCTTCTCCCTGGGGGAGAAGGCTGGGATGAGGGAATTAAAACCAAGCATTTATCCCCCTCACCCTCTCCCTAGGGGAGAGGGGACATTCAAGGATTCCCATAAGCTGATTGTTACCGATGGCGTATTCAGCATGGATGGCGATATTGCGCCTTTGCAAGCCTTATCTGCTGTCGCCAAAAAACATTCGGCTTGGTTGCTGGTGGACGATGCCCACGGGCTAGGTGTTTTGGGCGATAACGGCGGCGGAATTTTGGAGCAAACGGGCTTAAAACAAGACGATGTTCAGGTGTTGGTAGGTACGTTAGGCAAGGCATTCGGCACGTTCGGCGCGTTTGTTGCGGGTTCTGAAGAGCTGATCGAAACCTTAATCCAAAAAGCTCGACCTTACATTTATACCACCGCCTTACCGCCAGCTATCGCAGAAGCCACGCGCACCAGCTTAAAAATTATCCAGACGGAAAGCTGGCGACGGGAAAAACTCAGGAAACTAACCGAGTATTTTAGGGCAGGGGCTGGGCAGTTGAATTTGCCTTTAATGGCATCCACTTCGCCGATCCAGCCGTTATTGCTAGGGCAAACCGAAAAAGCAGTTTCTGTTAGTAACTTCCTGTTAAAACAAGGCTTTCTCGTCAGTGCAATCAGGCCACCAACAGTGCCTGCCAATGCGGCAAGACTGCGGGTGACTTTTTCCGCACTGCATGAAGAACAGCAAATTGACCAATTGCTGGATGCCCTTGCCAGAGCCTTAGCATGAGCCTTATCCATACTGAAACCTTTGGGCATGGCAAGCCCATCGTACTCGTCCACGGTTGGGCAATGCACAGCGCCCTTTGGCGCGTATTTGCCCAGGAATTGGCAAAATATTATCGAGTGACCTTAATTGATTTGCCCGGGCATGGACGTAGTAAGGCGGTAATGCCTTTTACGCTTGAAACAGTTAGTGACGCACTGGTTGATGCTGTGACGGATGAGCGCTGTTGTTGGTTAGGTTGGTCGTTAGGCGCTGCTTTTGTGTTGGAGATTGCCCGTCGCTTTCCTGAGCGTGTTGATAAATTGGTTTTGTTAGCCGGAACGCCCTGTTTTGTTAAGAAACTCGACTGGTCAGGTATGGACGAGCAAGTACTCGATAGTTTCGCGGAAAGTTTACAACAAGATAGTCAAGCGACATTACTGCGTTTCTTATCGCTTCAGATTAAGGGCTTGGTTGACCAGAAAGAAGTTTTGAAAGAATTAAAAACCGTCGTCGCTGAAAGCCAAGCTCCCGATCAAAAAGTATTGCAAGAAGGTTTAATTGTCCTTAAAAAAACTGATTTAAGGGTAGAATTTACCCGCTTGAAAATACCTGTTGCCGCTATTTTGGGGCAACTAGATACCTTGGTTCCGGTCGCAGTAGGGAAAAAGATGCAGGCGTTATTGCCCAGAGTTGATCTGACAGTGATTGACAGGGCAGGGCATGTGCCGTTTTTGTCGCATCAAGAGGCTGTGGTGGAAGCAGTCAGCCGTTTTATGGGAATGAAATAATGCTGGCAAAAACTAGGATAAAACAATCGTTTGCTACTGCCTCAAAATCTTATGACAGCGCGGCGCTTTTGCAGCGAAATGTTGGGAAGGCTTTATTACAATGTTTAGGCGTAATCGGTCAAATTGATACAATTGTCGATCTAGGGTGTGGCACAGGCTTTTTAATGAATGAGCTTTTAGAGCAAAAACTCTATACATCAGGACAGATTGTGGCGCTAGACATTGCTATGCCTATGTTACAAACAAGCCGTAATAAGCTGAAAAATAATAACTCAATCACTTATCTTTGCGCGGATGCGGAGTATTTGCCATTGAAATCACAATCGGTAGATCTAGTTATATCAAATCTTGCCGTGCAGTGGTGTAATCTTGAGAAAGTTTTGAGTGAAGTGAAACGGATATTAAAACCGGACGGTCAGTTTTTTTTTACTACCTTTGGGGTAAGTACCTTGTACGAGTTAAAGAGGGCATGGCAGGAAGTCGACGATTACAATCATGTGAATATTTTTTATAGTGCAACACAAGTAACCGATTTTCTTCAACAAGCGGATTTTCAAGGGTTTGAGCTAGAAAGCCGTTCATACACTTCATCTTACGAATCAGTTTGGGATTTGATGGCTGAATTAAAACAGCTAGGTGCACATACGGTTATGGCTGGGTGCAATAAACAGTTTACCAGCAGGTCTGCCATGCAGCGCATGACTCGCGCCTATCAACAAGATAAAGCTGGCCTGATTCCATCGACTTTTGAGGTAATTATGGTTGCGGTCAGGGCGTAAGCCAATATGGAACAAGGCTATTTTATTACCGGAACGGATACCAACGTAGGCAAAACCTGGGCTACGGTTGCTTTGATGCGGTATTTTAAAGGTAAAGAGAAGTCAGTTATTGGCATGAAACCAGTGGCCTCTGGTTGCACTGTTAACAACGGCAGGCTTGTGAATGCTGATGCGCTCTTGCTACAAGGAAATTCTACTGTCAAGCTAGATTATAGTTTGATTAACCCTTACGCCTTTGCGCTTCCGGTTTCTCCCCATATTGCAGGCAAGGATAACCCTGTCAACATGGATAAGATTGTTGCGGCGTTTAATTCCTTAAAAGAAGCAACCCAGATAATCCTGGTTGAAGGTGCGGGTGGTTGGTATTCCCCGCTTAATGAAAATCAGGATAACAGTCATCTTGCAATCGCATTAGAGCTGCCTGTGCTAATGGTGGTTTCTATTAAGCTTGGCTGTATTAATCATGCAAAACTAACGTATCAGGCGATAAGGGCTAGTGGTGCTAACTGTATTGGCTGGACAGCCGTATTTACGGATGCTAATGCGATGTATTCTAACGAGACAGTCGCCACAATAAAAAAACTGTTGGACGTGCCTTTGCTAGGCGTGTTGCCGTATATGAATATTCCCGATTTTGACGCGTTAGCCAGGAATTATTTCTTTGATTCAGTAAATTATTGAATTCAAATCGTTCTGCGCATCAAACAATCATTGATTGTTTTGTTGTTCATGATATGAATATAGATAAGTAACTAGAAGTAACTAATGCTTGCAAAGCCCTTGATATATAGAGTAAGCGTCGGTTTCAGTCAAAACTAAATCACTGGAGCTTCTGGCGCGGAAAGGCTTGATAGGTTAGAATCTACTCAACTAATTGAATTGCTGGTTACTATCAAATTTGTGCATGGATGCTGATGAATGCCGTGTTTTTTGAAGCCATGCAGACCATCCAAGAATTTATAATTTATTACAGAGGAGTTTTCTCAGTGAAGAAAACAAAGCAACTATTCGCAGGTCTGATCTTATTGATGTCAGGTTTGGGGACTGTGCAGGCGGTCGAGGAGTGTCCATCGAAGTTGATGGAGGGTAGCGTTTGCTTGCCTAAAGGCTTTCCCGTTGAAGCGACACCTGGCGGATATACGCTCAATTTGACGGAAGGCCATACCCAGGTCAGTCATGACGTTTATGACCTGCACATGCTGATCTTATGGATCTGCGTATTCGTTGGTATTGGTGTGTTTGGCACCATGTTTTACTCCATCTACCACCATCGAAAATCAAAAGGTCATGTTGCTGAGCAGTTCCACGAAAATACCACGGTCGAAATCATCTGGACTATTATCCCCGCATTGATATTGCTGGCGATGGCGATCCCCGCCACCAAAACTATGATGGAAATGGATGATGTGAAAGAGTCTGACATGACTGTCAAAGTTACTGGCTGGCAATGGAAATGGGAATACGAATATTTAGGCGACGACATTCATTTTTTTAGCAGCCTCGATCATGCCAGCAATATGGCAAGGCAATTAGATTCTAATACTGATCCACGATCTGTTTCTCATTACTTATTGCGAGTTGATGAGCCTTTAGTTATTCCTGTTAACAAAAAAATTCGCTTTGTATTCACAGCGGCCGATGTTCTTCATTCTTGGTGGGTGCCCGATCTAGGCTGGAAAAAAGATGCAATACCAGGGTTTATAAATGAAGCTTGGGCTTCGGTGGATGAGCCAGGTATCTACAGGGGGCAATGTACTGAGCTATGTGGTCGAGACCACGCCTTTATGCCTGTGGTTGTGATAGCAATGGAGCAAGCAGATTACGATGCTTGGGCAACACAAAAGCACGAGCAAGAATGCAAGGCTAAAGGCAGTGCCGATATGTCGCATGATGACTTAGTCGCCAAAGGTGCTGAAATCTATGAAAAAAATTGCAGTACTTGTCACATGCCTGACGGTGGCGGTATTGCTGGTGCGTTCCCAGCATTAAGGGGCAGTGCTGTAGTCAATGGTGATATTAATGCCCAGGCTACCTTGATATTGAATGGTAAAAATGCCATGCCAGCCTTTGGTAAACAGCTTTCCGCAACGGAACTAGCTTCCGTCATTACTTATACGCGTAATGCTTTGGGGAATACTAAAGGTGACGAAATTCAACCTAAAGCAATCAAGGCCAAACTGCCGAAATCAGATGATGAAGATGATAATTGTGCCGCTAAACCTGCAAAGGTTACTGTTGATAAGTCAGGGAAAGAAGAAGCGGCAAAAGCAGATGAGTCTAAGGCTGAAGATGTTGCAAAAACCGATGCAGATGAAACCAAAATAACAGCAAATGCTGATAAGGAGCCAGCTGCTACTGCTACAGCAAACCAACCTGATAAGAAAGCTAAGGCATCAGACAGCGATAAACCTGCTGAAAAAACTTTAGATGAATTGGTGGCTCAAGGTGAATCGGTATATGAAAAAAATTGTCAATCTTGCCATCAGCCAGAAGGCGTTGGTATGCCGCCCGTGTTTCCTGCCTTAAAGGGAAGTGCGGTAGTCACTGGGCCAATTGATACGCAGATTGAAATTATGCTCAAAGGTAAAGGTATGATGCCTGCTTTCGGCGGCACATTGAGTGCAGGTGATTTCGCGTCCGTACTCGCGTTTACGCGGAATAAGCTGGGCAATTCAACAGGTGATTTTAAGCAGCCTTCCGAAATTGAGGCTTTACAGTCGGCCAATAAATAGATTTTAAGATGTGTACGATTTTTGTTTTGCTGCCTAGTGCGAATCACTAGCGGTGATTAATTTAGGATAAAAGAGGAAATAATATGTCTGCCGTTGTAGCTGAACATGATGAACACCACGACCATGATCATGAAGATCATGATCACGGCCCAGCTAAAGGTATCCTAAGATGGATTATTACGACTAACCACAAGGATATTGGGACGCTTTACCTGTTATTTGCCTTAGCAATGTTTTTCGTGGGCGGGGTAATGGCTTTGATTATCCGTGCGGAATTGTTCCAGCCCGGCTTGTCATTTGTTGAGCCTCAGTTCTTCAACTCTATGACCACCATGCATGCGCTGGTTATGATTTTTGGTGGCGTAATGCCAGCCTTTGTCGGTTTGGCAAACTGGATGATCCCAATGATGATCGGTGCGCCGGATATGGCGTTGCCACGCATGAACAATATGAGTTTCTGGATGCTGGTTGCCGGTATCGTGTTATTGTCCAGCACTTTGTTCATGGAAGGCGGGGCTCCTGCGGCTGGTTGGACAATGTATCCACCTTTAGTTTTACAAACCGGTAAGGCATTACCGTTTGCCATTTTCTCGGTGCATTTGCTGGGGATTTCATCAATTATGGGTGCGATTAATATCATTGCAACCATCTTCAACATGCGTGCTCCCGGCATGACTTTGATGCGGATGCCGATGTTCGTGTGGACTTGGGTCATAACTGCTTTTCTACTAATTGCCGTGATGCCGGTTTTTGCCGGTGCAGTCACCATGCTGTTAACCGACAAGTTTTTTGATACTAGCTTTTTTGATGCCGCAGGTGGTGGTGATCCGGTGCTTTACCAGCATATTTTCTGGTTTTTTGGACATCCTGAAGTGTACATCCTGATTTTGCCGACTTTTGGTATCGCTTCGACTATTATCCCTGTTTTTGCCAGGAAACCGCTATTTGGTTATAGCTCAATGGTTTATGCGACGGCGGCTATTGCTTTCCTATCGTTTATCGTGTGGGCGCATCACATGTTCACGGTCGGAATGCCGCTGGCTGGCGAGTTATATTTCATGTATTCGACCATGATTATCGCCATACCTACCGCCGTTAAAGTGTTCAATTGGACGGCAACCATGTGGAAAGGGGCGATGACCTTTGAAACGCCAATGCTGTTTGCCATCTCTTTCGTAGTGTTGTTTACGATGGGCGGTTTTACTGGTTTGATGATGGCGATTGCACCTTCGGATTTGCAATATCACGATACTTATTTTATCGTCGCACACTTTCATTATGTATTGGTACCTTCGGCCGTGTTTATGATTATGGCGGCTGCTTATTACTGGTTGCCCAAGTGGACGGGCAATATGTACAACGAAAAAATCGGCCAGTTACATTTCTGGTTGTCAGCTATTTCCGTCAATATTCTGTTTTTTCCGCAGCACTTTTTAGGTTTGGCAGGTATGCCACGCAGGATTCCCGATTATGCCGTGCAATTTACTGATTGGAATATGATTTCAAGCATTGGCGGATTTATTTTCGGCTTTAGCCAGTTGTTGTTCCTCTACATTGTCGTTGACACAATTCGCGGTGGAACAGGTGAAAAAGCGACGAATCAAGTCTGGGAAGGCGCACTGCAATACGGTGGTGGCGGCACACAAGGCTTGGAATGGACGTTACCATCTCCACCTCCTTATCATACGTTTACTGAGCCACCAGTTATTGTAGTTACTGAGTACAATCATGATGCCGCACAGTAATGATTCTAATTTAGAGACTGGGTTTTTGATGGATATTAAAACAAAAAACTGGCTAACTGCATTAATATTGGGGTTGTTGGCATTAAGTTTCTATGTGTATGCGATGCCGCAAGCAGTAAGGGATCTTGTTGTCAAAGCAGTAAAGTCTATTTTTTAATGAATGAAAATTTAAGTCTAAAGCAAAAAAACACCAAGATCGTTAAGATTTTGGTGTTAGTTGTGATAGGGATGTTTGGTTTCGGCTATGCCTTGGTGCCACTTTACGATGTTTTATGCGATTTGACTGGACTTAATGGCAAAGCGGAATCAGTTGCAGCAAAAGAAATACCTTATCAGGTTGATATGACGAGGGAGGTAAATGTTGAATTTATAACATCACTCAACGAATCAACGCCGATTGTGTTTCGTGCAGAAACCAAGCAGCTAAAAGTACACCCAGGGCAATACCAAACTGTGTATTTTTATGCGAAAAACATGACCGATAAGGTCATGAATGCTACGGCAATACCCAGTTTTTCGCCTGGCATAGTTGGTGAATACTTTAAGAAAGTCGAGTGTTTTTGTTTTAATCAACAAACATTTAAGGCAGGTGAATCAAAACGTATGCCCATGCGTTTTGCGGTTAAGCCGGATTTACCGAAAGACTTAAAAACTATTACGCTTTCATATACATTTTTTGATAACACCAAAGCCGCAGTGCAAAATTAGAAGAGGAAATTATGTCTACATCGCATGGTTATTACATTCCACATAAAGCAACATGGCCGGTTATGGTTACCGCCGGTTTGTTTTGCATGTTGGCTGGTTTTGCTAGCTACCTAAATGGCTCATCATCTGGCGCAACCTTCATGTTTGTGGGGTTTGCAATTTTCATCGCCATGGTAGCGGGATGGTTTACCCTGCAAGCAAACGAAAGCGAATCAGGTACATACAATACCCAGGTCGGCATTTCCTTCCGCATGGGTATGATGTGGTTTATTTTCTCGGAAGTGATGTTTTTTGCCGTTTTCTTCGGTGCGCTCTGGTATACGCGCAACTTGTCCGTTCCCTGGTTAGGTGGTGAAGGCACGGGTGAGGCGACCAAGGCATTGCTTTGGCCGGATTATGAATCGGCGTGGCCTACCAATGGCCCCAAACATCTAGGTGGCAAACTGGTAGACGGTAAACCATCCGGCGAATTTGAACCAATGGGAGCTTTTGGTTTGCCGTTGCTAAATACCTTATTGTTATTATCCAGTGGCGTTACCTGTACTTGGGCGCATCATGGCTTGTTGGCAAAAAACCGTGACCAACTTATCAAAGGCTTGATTGCGACGGTTACCTTAGGATTTTTGTTCGTCCTTTGCCAAGCCACAGAATATCACGAAGCCTATACAGACATGGGCTTGACTTTGGGTTCAGGTATTTACGGCTCTACTTTTTTCATGCTGACTGGCTTCCACGGCTTTCACGTCTGCGTGGGTGCGATTATATTGAGCGTGGTGTTATTTCGCAGCTGGAAAGGTCATTTTAAACCGGAAAACCATTTTGCCTTTGAAGCGGCTGCTTGGTATTGGCACTTTGTTGACGTGGTGTGGTTAGGCTTGTTTATCTTTGTTTACATCATGTAGCACCTTATTGAAGCAACACTAAAAAGCGCTGCCAATTGCTGGGACAGCGCTTTTTTTACGCATGAATATTTGAAGCAATTTTTTAAGAAGGCTATGAGAAATTTATCGCAAGAATGAACGGGCAAACTGCTTGCAGAGACGATTGTCATTTCGTACTTTCACTAGCCGTGGATTTCTGCGGATGTATTTTACTACCAATACCGTGAGGCTTAATAACTCCAGTCGCCACTAAGATAAGCAAGAAAACAAATAACACGACAGACAAGCCAATCCGAATAGTTAACGCCTTGGCTGTCTTTTGGGAAGAACCGTCTTCTTTATGCCTGACGAGATGATACAGTGCTGAACCTAGGCTGAAAATTATCATCAGGAAAACAACTATAAGAATAATTTTGATCATTTTGAAAGGTACAGATTAGCCAGCATTGATCGCTATTCTCGGTTATTCAAACCGGATTTCCAATAGCTACCGATAAATAGACGGCAAATAAGAGGCGCATATACGGCAAATCAGGCTCTTTGTCGTGACTTTATAGGATATTCATAGCACAACAACCAGCGGTTGATGACTATCGCTAAGACCAGCATGATTGCCACATTCAAGCCTACTGACAGAAGCACATAACCTAATGATGTTATTGAACTTCCTGACATGATCGGTGCGAGTGCGGATGCGGCACCGGGCGGATGAAAACAACGTAACAGTAACATGGCAAGCAAGCTGCCGCTGACAGCAAAAGCCGATGCGAAAGTCGTATCAGAAACCATTTGTGAGCAAGCGATACCGATGAGTATCGATACCAATTGTCCACCGACCAGCGGCCAAGGTTGTGCAAGCGGACTGTTGGGGGTAACAAACACAATAACGGCTGAAGCTCCCATAGAAGCGGTGAGCATTGGATAGGCACTGAATAAGCTAAATTGCTGCGACACCCAAGCAATAATGAGTATTACACTGAAACACGAAACCACAGAAAGTAGCTTTCCTTTAAGACTTAAATTGACCGGATCAACCGGAATGAGGTTCATCGGGGTTGTTGTTTAATGAACAGAAATCAGGAAAGCATCGGCATAAATATCTGCGATTGCTGCACCCTTTAGAAAGGCTTGTTTTTTCATCTGGTTAACCATTTCTGGATGACCGCAGAGAAATACTCGCCAATCTTTTAGGTCAGGAATGTCGGATAAAGCGATTTCATTGACCCGACCAGCCGCAAAACCTTCAGGAACGTGACTGCCCGATAAGCACGGAGTGTAATGGAGGTTGGGATGCTGTTCGGCAAGCTGGTGCATTTCGTCAATCCGGTACAGGTCTTCTACCTCACGGCTACCGTGGAAAAGATGGATAGGGCCGGTATGCCCATTAGCCAACGCGTCGGTCAGGATACCTGCCAATGGTGCCAAGCCAGTACCCGTCCCAACCAGCAGTAGACCTTGTTCACGCCGTTCTGGCAGATAAAAGCAATGCCCGCGCGGTTCCGAAACAGCAATTGAATCACCTACGTTGATTTCATCATGCAGCCATGCGCTGAATATGCCACCGGGCAAACGTCGGATATGGAATTCCAGCGTATTCGATTGTTCCGGGATGTTGGCGGTTGAATAGCTTCGGGTCAGGCCATCGCTACGCTGCAAATTAACAAACTGTCCAGCATTAAATTCAAAGGCATCCTCAAACGCTATGATTAATAGAATAGTATTCCTGTTCAGCATTTTATTGACTACCACTGTACCCATTCGATAAAACTCCGACTGGTCGGGAAGCCTTATCTGCATGTCCTGCTCTGGGTAGCATTGACAAGCCAGAAAATAATTCTGTTTTATCAGGGTATTTTTTAAACCGGACTGGGCAGACGACGGCGGTGTTACATCGGTGCTGCGTACCATGCAGCTATGGCAGGTGCCTTTTTTACAGGCGAAGGACAGATTAATATTTTCCCGCAACAGTGCATCGAGAACAGTCTCGTCAGGCTGGCAAGGGTAATCGTTTTGGTCGATGGTTAACGTATACATAGTGAACACCTTATTATGCAAGACTCAAGGACGACCGACTGATCGCCCTTGCGACTGACTAAAGTTGTTTTACTTATCTCCCCAACACGTCATTCCGTGTGCTTTCAGCGATGGCAGCAGCCTCAGCAATAAGGTCTCCCGGCACATTCAATTCAGTCAGGGTTGCACCTAAATGTTCCATCACGGCATTAAAATGCTCTTCATTCAGCCCAGTTCTGACCATACCTGCATGGGCATTTCGCATATCTTGACCGGTATAGCTGTTAGGGCCGCCGAAAGCCATAGTAAAGAACGCTTTTTGCTTGGCAATTTGCTTATCTATGTCGGTGTTGTCAAAAAAATGGCTAACACGTTGATCGGTCAATACTTTGCGGTAAAAAATAGTAACGGCTGCATCCACGGCTGGTTCTCCGCCAATTCTTTCATAAAGTGTTTTACTCATAAGTATCTCCTGATTGGTAAGTAGGATTATCATTGCAATTGATTTAGCAACAACCATTTGTGACCAAATGATTTGGTAACGGCAAAAGGATAACGAATAAACGTAAAATATACAATATAGATATGTTAAAAGTTATTTATAAGTGGTAACTTTTCACAGACTGTGCTTTGTTATCCTGCTATGCTAGAAAGCGACATCAAATGGAGAATTTATGGCTGATCAAATCGGCTCGCGCCAACGCCAACTATTAGAACTGCTGCTTGAGCATAAAGAAGGCTTGTGCATTGATGACATTGCCAAAACCTTAAGCATTTCACGCAATGCAGTGCAGCAACATATTTCTGTTCTGGAATTAGAAGGCTACCTGCAAGCGGGAGAACTCAATAAAACAGCAGGCCGTCCGGTGCGAAGTTATGTGTTGACCGAAGCCGGCATCAATAGTTTTCCTAAGCAATATGCCTGGTTTTCTAAACTCATGCTGACTGATCTGAAAAACGAAATAGGCCACGAAGCTTTTCAACGTTATATGTATAAGCTAGGTGATAGCCTGTCACAAAGTTACAAGTATCGGTTTACGGGAAAGAAGCCTGACGAGCGCCACGAAGAATTATTGAAAATAATGGATGAGTTGGGTTTTAAGACCGGCAGCAAGACCGATTCAAATGGCAAGGATCCGACAACCATTAAAGCTTACAATTGCATATTCCATGATTTAGCGCAAAAGCATAATGAGATCTGTAAGTTTGACATCGCCCTGATGACTGCTTTATTGGACAAAGACGTGGAACTGACGGAATGTATGGCAAGAGGCAGCGGTGCTTGCTGCTTTAAAATTATCGACAAATGAAACAGTTATAAAATTCTATTGATTTTCTACGGCCATACTAAACTATCCATACTGCCTGTTAAAATCTGAACCTATTTTTTCGCAACTAGGTTTTGTTGACGTTTCGCCAATCAGGTAGAACTGGCCGACTTGGATGGCATGAACCGGATAGACACAGCGATGAGGAGTGGGGGTCGTATATTGGCAAGGTAGTTGTGCCGGGTATTCATATTGGCCTGCCGGACACCTGTAGGCAATTCATTAGTGCTTGCTTGTGGATATTACGTTCGGGTTCGCAGTGGCGGGTTTTGCCGCCGGAGCATGGCAAGTGGAACAGCATCTTCAAGCGTTTTTCACGTTGGTACGCCAATGGTACATGGGAGAAGCCCCACAACCGTTTTACTTAAAATGCTGATTTTCAAAATGTTTCTATGGATGGTGCTGTCATTAGGGCGCATGCCTGTGCGGCTGGGGCGGCCAACAGCAGCACCGAGAATGAAGCGCTGGGAAATTCAAAGGTGGATTTAGTTGTAAGTCCACGCGCTTTGCGATGCGTTGGGAATGCCGATTAAATTCATCCTGACCGATGGACAGGAGGCTGAATGCAAGCAAGCGATAGCCTTGTTGGAAAACATCAAGACTTCAGCCGTTTTAGCGGACAAGGGTTACGACACCAACGAGTTGCGGGAGTGGTTAAAAGGACAAGGCATAAAGGCCGTCATCCCGCCAAAATCGAACCGGAAAGAAGCGATTGACTGCGATTATTGGCATTATAAGGAACGGCATGCGGTCGAATGCCTGTTCGGCAAGCTCAAGCACTATCGCAGGATTGCCACGCGTTATGAGAAAAAAGCCATGTGTACATGGGGATGCTATCATTTTCCTCGTCGCTTTTATGGCTAAGATAAACCTCAACAGAACCTAGGCAAAATGCAGATTTTTACTGATTAATGAAATACAAACTCGCACTCCTATAGCTTATCTATGTTTGCTGCCTCTCCTGCTTTCACGTCTGCGTTTGGCGCAATTATCCTAAGTATGGTGTTATTCCGTACCTGGAAAGGCCATTTTAAACCAGAAAACCATTTCACCACCTGCGTATAAAGTCGGTTACGGTGGAGTAGCAACCTGTATAACCTTGTTTCTGAATGGCTTCAAATAACAACATCAAGCCAGTGCGCCGATCCCGCTTGGGGCGACGCGCATCCGCTTCTAATGCCATCAGTAGCATAGGTTCATAGGCATCAGTTTGCCACTGGTCTTGGCTCTTTAAGCCATTTCTTGATGGTGTTGCGCGACATACTTGACCGCCGCTTAATTTCACTGATTGTCAGATGTTCCCGAAAAAACATCCGGCATATTTTTGCGTACATGACCATGGTAATCACTCCAGTTTGCCCCTGCCAAAAAAAATAGGCAGGATACGTGAAATTACCTGGTCAAAATTCAATCGGTACAGACCTTTCTAAATCGCCAATATTAAACTAGCACTAACACAGAAACAGTAATAATTGGCTGCTACTGTAAATGTTACCGGATAAAATGTCTACGTTATGGTACTACGTTGGGTATAAAAAAAACCCGCTATGCCTAGTAAACATGCGGGTTTAGATTTTTTCTGGTACTTCTTGAAACGGTGTAATGGTGGAGGCGGGGGGAATTGAACCCCCGTCCGCAAGCACTCCGCCACAAGGTCTACATGCTTATCCCGAGCTTTGATTTAGCTGATGGCTACCCGTCGAGCCAAGAAAATCACCAGCGATTTCGATTGGGTTTAGCACTTTAGGCTCCGAACAAAGCCCTGGCGCGATCTTATGTAAGATGATCCCTGAGCGTCCGTTGTACCCCGAAGGATACGTCAAACTCTGGCTGCATAAGCACCACCAGTCAGAGAGGTGGTGCAGGGTTTAAGCTGCTAAAGCCACCGAGTAGTTTTCGTCATTTGCGAATACTTTTTTTCTGTAGATTTTACGAGGTGTACAGTCCTCGGCATGCACTCAAGGTTTTGCTACCCACGTCGAAGCCATGTCGCCCCCGTGAATGGTTATTCTAGTTGGTTTGACTAGGCATTGCCATGTTAATTCAAATTATTTTGCAACTTATCACCACAGGCACTGGATACGAGATTGACGACTAAAAATCGAAAACATCAGAAACCATGCTTTGTGCCTAATATTTTAATTTATCAACATCCGCGTCAATGGATTATCACTACCTGTTTTCTCTGGCTTATAGTTTTCGCCTACACTACATTCCTCGGTAATCTGGATTATCTGACGTAATTGCGCGGTATGTTGCTCTGTTACGGTTTCTACAATTTGTAATACTTCGCCGTCGATCATGTTGATAGCATTTTCCAAGCCTTTGTTAAGTCCTCTTAAGGCGCTTTTTTCCAGCGACGGCTTCAGTTTTTTCAGGATAAACCAGGGGATGAGCCAACTGATGAGGATTAACAGGCTGCTATGGATAGCGAAATCAATGCCGAGATAGTGGTCGCGTGTAGTGTTGCTGTCATAGTATCCGACGAACACTTGATAGCCTACCCAGCCGATTGCGGCTAACGGCAGGGCAATTTCACAAAACCGGACAAACTTTAAGAATGTCCGATGCAACACATTGCCGGGATGGGCTAACGCCTGCCTTACGTGTAATTCACTTTGTGCTTGAATGATTTTGGGCGCTTTGGTTCGCACGAAAGTTAACTGATTTTTCAGCGGCGCAACGGGTAAACCCAGTTCATCAACTTTTACGATAAACTCGTCCAAGGCATCGCCAAAGCGCGCTTGCGCCCAATCGTCCCATAATACCGTTACCGTTTGGTCAGTTCCCGTCGTAGGTTTAGCGATTAGATCAGCAGCATGGTCGGCATAGTATGCAGCCAGCTTCTGGATGGGCCATATAAAACCTTGTTGTAATTGACTAGACGTTGATTGCCATTGGTTTTCCCAGCGATCTTCGATCTGATTTGCGGCGGTCTTTGAGCCTAATAACTGGAGTGTGTCTTGAAGTTTTTGCCTTAATTCATCTTTACGAACTTGAGTGCCTCGTTGCTCCAGTTCTGCGACGACATGTTTGTTTGCCAAAGACAAAATAGTCGATTGTAAAGCCGTAAATTCATCCGCATAAGTGCTTTCGGCGCACACGGTTTTGAAGATGATAGGTTCAACGAACCCTGCTTTACCAAGCTGCTGTTTAAAGTCTTCAAATTGCGCTTGTTGCCCTCTATCCCATTGATTTAGGACAAATAACCAAGCATGACGATTGCCTTCCGACAACAGTAGCCGCCAGGCTTTTTCATCGCGGTAACGTTCTGGGCTGACGACGTAAATCAATACGTCGATGTGTGGCAACCACTCAAACACCAACACTTTGTTGCTTTGCTCTGTGCTGTCAAAATCGGGCATATCAATCCAGACGATATTTTTTTTGGTTTCGTCATCGTGTTGTGCAATTTTAATTTTCTCGATAGGCAATTTTTCCGGCAAGTGCTGGATAGCAATGTCTTTATGATGAAAAAGGGTGACTTCCCGTGAAGTTGGCCTTTCTATACCGGCTTTAGCAACGGCTTTACCTGCCAAACGATTCAGCAGGGAGCTTTTTCCCACGCCCGTGCCGCCCATAAAGGCGACGATAAGCGGTCTTGAGCCGTTATGGTTAAACAAGGATTCCGGCGTTCTGGCATCAAAATCGGACAATGTTTTTGCCGCTTCGGTATTTATCCATCCGGCTGACAACGCTTGCTCAGCCCAACGCTTGGTTTTTTCTACAAGTTCAGAGTAATCGTAGGCCATGACGTTTTTCTGTAAGTTGTGATTCCGCTTGCTGTAGCTGCTCAGGAGAAATATTGAAATGAGTGACGGAGGATAAATGTCCAGACAATTCCAGAAGTTTTCTCCTCATACTCTCAGTAAATAAAGTCTGTTTAACCGCTGCCAATTGGCGTTGTTTTAGTTCTTTTTCCATGCGTCCCATGTAGCTGCCTACAGCACTTTCTGCCAGCAATGATGTGACGGTCAACATGGCTGGCGCAATAATTAAATCGTGCATACCGATACCACCGGTGTGCAGTGCCAACGCAATAACGGCAGCATCGGCAGTGACCCGAGTAGCCCGTAAGCTATTGAGGATAATCGGTTGTTCTTGTAATTTATGGTAGAGCTGGTTCGCCGTATTCTCGACTTCTTCCTGAAATGCCAGATGATACCGTTGTGAGGCAGCACTAAAATCCCGAAGAATATCAGGGCGTTGCGTACGCAGCAAACTACTGAATTCCTTCCACCATTGGCTTTGCCGATTTTGCTCGGCTTGGTTTAACAACTTATCCGCCATTTGAATGAGGACATGTTCGGCAATTTGATTGAGCAAGGTGATTTCCTGGCTGCTATCGGCGATATGTAGGCGCTTTTTGCCGATGCTCATCATTTTTCTGACAGGCCAAGTGAGCATTCGGCGCGTATTCGCCAATATCCCAGCTAAACCGGGAATTTCCAGCAAATTCAACAACTCAGCAAGGGCAAGTTGGAAAGTTTCGTAATGATGCGGATGGTTGAGGTAGTCACGCTGATAACTATCCAAACCTTGTTGGATGACTTGATCGACTAAGCCGCTCCAGTCTTTCAACGATGAATGTTCGGCAAGCACGGGTTTCAGCCAAAGCTGCCAATACTTTTGCAGCAAATCTTGTTCTAATCTGGGCTGTATTTTGCGGTTGACTCGCCTTGCCAACCTTTGTAGTTGCTGGTTATCCGGCCATTGCGGTTTTCCGGTCTGCTTTTGGTAATACAAGGGTACGACTTCAGGGAAGCCATCCTTTCTGACTTGCTGCCACTTATCTTGTAAGGAATTGATTAATAGAGTTTCGGAACCCTCACTCAGCTTGTTCAAACAAATGATAGTCGGCTGTTGCATGACTTCAATATCAGCCATGATGTCCCAAACCGATTGGTCGGCGTACTTCTCTTTACTGACGACTAATATCACCAAATCAGCCAGCGCGACCGTTCGGATAACACCTTCGCGGTAACTCGCAGAATCTATGGAATCAAAATCGGGGGTATCCCACAGCACACCTTTGGGCAAAAACGCGGAATCGGTGGTGTTTTCGGTTAAGGAATAGCAATCATGCCGGTCTTTGGGTAACTGGCTTTGCAGCATTTGTTGGAATCGACCGAAATACCATTGCAATCCGCTACAAGCCGCAAGGCTTACGCCATCACAAAAACCCTGCGGGTGCATGGTATAACCCGCTAACGGGCTTACGCTGGCGACACTGCTATTCAGCAAGGCATTCACTAACGAGCTTTTACCCGCTTGCGTTGGCCCTACGACGGCAATCTGCAAGGGATAATCCGGCGTATTCGTTAGCATTTGCCCTTTCCGCAGAAACGCTTCCGCCAGAATCAAATCATCTATACGCTGTTGATAGATGGAATTATTTGACTCATCACGCTGTTGGCTTAATACTGACTGGTATCGCTGTTTTAGTAATTGTATAAATTCCAGCATAAGGCGTTTGCTTAAGTTTATAATTGACTTACATTTTAGTCGGTTTAGCGGTTTAGTGTTACCCGCAAGACCGTATTAACAGCAGCTTGATGCACCAGAACACCGCTTGGGTAGTGGCTGTTCTGATAAAAAAAACGGTGCATAGCGTCATATAATATACAGTAATAATAACCATGAATACCCTAATCATGGACAGAACCACCACACGAGGTCACACTATGAAACGAAATCCCCTGCTTTTTCTTGCCATCTTATGTTTGGCATTAACTGCCTGCGGTAAAGGTCAGCAAGTTAATGGACATACGACAAAAACCGCTTATCGATCAGTCAAAATGATAAAAGAAAAACTGCCCCTCGATAATAAAGTGGAATTTGAAGTCTCATTTTGGACGATACGCGACTCCAAAAAATCTGACGATGAATTCCTGGATACCGTTGACGGCAAAGACCCTTGGGAAATTATCGATATGGCCAAGGAAGTTTATCAACAACGCAAGGCTAGCGGGTTTAAAGGTTACGAGAAGTATAATAGCTGGGAACAAATGATTGCCCAATTTGGCAAGGAAAGAATCGATCAGGAAAAAAAACCGGGTAGCACAAAAAGAGAAGAAAACAAGAAAAATGGGACGATTTTGTACGATATGAGAGCACCTGATAAGTAAGGCTTTTAAGGGAGTCTCTAAAAATCCCCTCCCCCTCTGGGAGAGGGCTAGGGTTGTACAATGCTTGATTTTAAATCCCTCATCCCAACCTTCTCCCAGAGAGAGAAGGAGTTTTTTGAATTTTTAGAGATCCCCTTCAGTCGTCCACCTCATGCTGGGATGAAGTGGTGCTTCAATTTGGTTTACTATCACATTGAAGCTAAGCTGATAAAGGAGAAAATAATTAACAACCTCATAGCCTTCTGCGTCGCAGAGTGTTAAGTGTTGGCAATAGGTTGATTTTCCCACAGAAGCAAAAAAGCAATACCAAATGTTCAGAAAAAACTTAAGCCTAGCCGCGAATAACAAGCCTATTGCCTTTCAATAACAGTTAATTTGTCTGCCTGAATTCCAAATAACAGCTCCCCTTTCAGTAAGCCGACCAATTCTTTTCCTGCCATCGAATAACGCCAGCCATGAAGCAAGGGACAGTCATCCTCATCGTTTAACAGCAACACTTCGAGGTCTTTTCGGCTCGCCAATATGGTCGGATTGAGGGAATTTTCTTCGGCGCGGATACGCACCAAAGCCGTCAATATGTCCAGGATGGCTTCATGTTGTTGATTTTTCTTGATGGACCGCTCTTTTTCTTTAAGTGGAATCGGTTCATTATTCTTTGCGACGGCAATTAATTCGCACAGACTTTTGCCGTAACGGTGAACGGTACGTTCGTTAATGCCACGGATGTTGACCAAATCCGTCACCGTTTCCGGTTGCTGCTTGGCCATATCGAATATCAATTCATCGCGTAATAGCCAGGTTTTAGGGCGATTTTCAACTTGCGCGGTGGTTTCCCGCCACTCCGCCAAGACTTGCACAATGGATAATTGTTTGCCCGTCAGTTTGTTTTTTCCCCTGATTTTAAGCCATGCCCTTTCTGGGGATACTTGGTAAGTATTGGGATTTTCAAGTTCTTTGAAATCCTGTTTCAGCCAGTCCGCACGACCTAATGCTGCTAGTTTTTGTAGCATGATCTGATATATTTGGCATAAATAAATAACATCGTCTGCCGCGTACTGTATTTCTTCTTCGGACAATGGCCGTTTACTCCAATCGGCACGGGTGTGGGCTTTATTTAGATTGATATTCAATAAGCTGGAAACCAGCATGGCATAACCGGGATTGTCCTGATAACCGAGTAATGGCGCAGCAACTTGGGTATCAAATATTGGCCCAGGCACTTTTCCGGTCATCTGATAAAAGATTTCTAAATCTTGATGGCAGGAATGAAATACTTTGACGATAGCTGGGTTATAGATGACTTCAAAAAGGGTGCTTAAATCAGGTAATGCGATGGGGTCTACGCAAGCAACCCATTCAGGCGTTGCTATTTGTAATAGGCAAAACTTGGAGTAATAGGTTTTTTCCCTTAAAAACTCGGTGTCCAACGCTAGCCAAGGAGCTTTTTTTATATGCTCACAAAGTGCTGCCAGTTGTTCAGGGGTGTTTATGTATTGAATGTTTGTCATTTAATCCTTTATCAAGCAAAAAATACATCGCATCGGCATTATAGGCAGTTAATGCTCATTCTTTCCGATAGCAACGTTCAATCTTAGCTCACTTCTTTGGTAGGCAGTGAATTGACTGGGCGGGCACGACTATGCATACGATTACCACGTTTTTTGTTGCGCGGCTTAACGCGCCTGATGTCCAACTTCTGCTCATTGATTTCTACCGTTTTCAGGTGATGAAACATTTCCTGTGGCATTTCATCGGGCAAATCTATCAAGGTATAACAATCCTGCATTCGCAAATTGGCAATATTTTTTATATCAACCCCAGATTCTTCAACCAAAACACTTTTAATTTCATCCAGCGTTACTTTATGTTGATAACCGACATCAAGACGGTAACGGACAAGTCTAATATTCGATGCTAAATTATTAGGTAATGGCTTTTGACCTACGCTTTGTGGCTGACTGATTTTACTCGGAAGACTGTTTTTGCGGCTGTCTTCATCCAGATAGACTAAAGCGGCCGCGCAATCCAGAACAGTGATCTTTAATTCCGCCGCTATGACTTCAATCAGCCGCCGTTGATCTTCAAGGTTTTGTGAGGCAAAAACGCCTCGTAGCTGATCCTTAAGCAATTTTTCCTGATCGTTCTGCGAATTTAATGTAACCGCCTGGGTGTTTTTATTCATCCTAATTCTGTTACTCAAAGCGATTAGCTGTAACGCAAATCAAAGACGATCTTGATAGATCTCTACGGAAGATTCGTCCCGTAAACGCCGCAGCCAAAGCTCAGTTTCTTCTTCGATTTTTCGTTTACGAATAATATCCCTTATCTGGTTTTTTTTGAATTCGTTAGTATTGTCCTTGCTTTCCCTTTCCAAAACCTGGATTAAATGCCACCCGAACTGAGTTTGGACAGGCTCGCTAATTTCATTGATTGCCAGTTTTTCCATCGCTTCTTGAAACGGCTTGACCAGATCATCAGGCCCAACCCAATCAAGTGAACCACCTTTTAACGCTGATCCCTTATCGTCAGAATGAGCGCGCGCAAGTGTCGCAAAATCATCTCCATCGACCATTCGTTGCTTTAAGGCAAGCAGTCGTTTTTGGGCTTCGGCATCATCAATCAATTCATTGGTTTTGATAAGAATATGCCTGACTTTGGATTTGGTGATGGTATGCGCGCCTACGCCTTTCATCTCCAACATTTTAATAATGTGAAAACCGCTAGGGCTACGTATGGGATCAGACACATCGCCTTCTTTCATTTTGCTGACCGCATCAACGAAGAAAGTAGCCACATCGTTTTTTGTTTGCCAGCCTAAATCCCCGCCTTTTAGTGCATTTTCATCCTCGGAATCGCTTATCGCAGTTTTGGTAAAATCCTGCCCAGAACGTAGTGCCTTGACCAATTCATCCGCCTTGTTTTTGGCTTTTTGAATCACTGACGATGATGCGCCTTCTTTGACGGCTATAAGGATATGCCCGAGATGGTATTGCCCCATCCCTTCGCCGCCTTTGTCTTCAGTCTCGATAAAGTGTTCGATTTCCCTGTCCGTGACTTTAATACGATCACCAATTTCTCTTCCACGGAGCTGGTTGATGATGATTTCATTATGCATATTGTCCTGAAAGCTCTGGTAAGAGAGGCCTTGCTTTTGCAGCTCTTGTTTAAATTGCTCAAGCGTCATATTATTTCTTTGGGCAATATCCGTAGCCGAATTATTGAGCATTTCCTCACTCAGATTAATTCCCGCTTTTTCAGCTAATTGACGCTGGAGCTTTTCAACAATTATTTTCTCCAGCACCTGTTTTTTGAGTACGTAATCAGGCGGCATTGCGGTGTTGCTGGCTTGGATTCGTTGCACGATGGTGGCAATTTCACGTTGCAACTCGCTCTCAAGAATCGCCTCGCCCTCTACATTAGCGACCATTCTGTCCAATACTTCTGCGTAGGTGTTATGACTGACGACTATCAAGCCGAACAACAATACTAAATACGAGAATGGTTTTTTTAATACATTGAAATACATCATTATTCTGACTTCCGATAACCATAAATACTTTGTGCGAAAAAATCGCCCAAGTCTTGCCCAGTACCTGTTGTACCTAAGCCTTTAAATTCTATTTGAAAAAATATGCCCGCTTGGCTAGTGCCGGGCGTATCTAGCCCTGTAGCGGTCGTGGCTGCTGCTCTGATATTATTAACGTACCGTCGGCCAATAACCTGAAAACGCCAACAGCAATTTTCTTTTTCAAAGCCAAAAAATGCCTCCTGGGTTCGGTTATATAACAATGAATATTGCCAGCGCCCGACTGCAAACCAGTCATCGTAAATGGGCCAGCGAAAGGAAACATCACTCTGGATAATATCATTGCTCCTTAGGAGCTTACGATTATCTTTATAATCCTCAAGAGTCTTTTTTGATGTTCCGAGTGGGATTAACGCGTTATCAGCCAAAGCGGCATCTAATGCGTCCTCGACCAACGTGTTTTTTCTGTAGGTGTAGCCAACATTTATTATTTCACCGGGATCGTTAACAAAATGAAGCAAAGCCTTGCCCCTAATAATGTCATTGGTATGCGGATCCCATTGCAATCCCGTTTCTACGGAAAAATGCTCATTGATTTGGCTGCTTAATTCGCCAACCAAAGGCGAAAAAGAGCTAGTCTGCACCGGACTCTCCAAAAATGTTGTACCAATACGCACTACCGGTGCTATCACTTTGCGGTCTTGAAAATAAAAAATCTCACCGATGCTTAACTTTAGCCTTTCCAAGCCGGTTTTTGAATCAACCAAACGCGAGGTTAAAGCGGCAGTCACCTGATTGGCATCTTGTATTCGGTCGATACCGCTGAAACGGTTTTCTCTAAATAAGCTGTTGTACTGAAAATCGTACAATGAAGAATCAAATATAGGAATATCGTTTTGATTGACCCTAGGGATATACAGATAAAAAAGCCGAGGTTCCAAGGTATGCAATAGCGAATTTCCGGCAATATTGAGATCTTTTTCTAAAAACAGGCCACTGTCTATGGAAGCTATCGGTAATGTTCGGCTAATAGAATCAGCAACGGGAAGCCTTTGGTTATTCAATAAATATTGCGTATGCTGCAAAGAGAGTTTCGGCGTTACATAAGTGCTGGCGGTCTTTAACGGAAAACTGACAGACGGCTTGATATTAAACCGATACCCGTCCGGTACTGAAGTGTCGTCATGCTGAAAATAGACATACTCGCTTTCCAGCGCGGTGTTGACGGGTACCGACTCAAACTCATGATCCAGATTTAAATTGAGCTGAGGTAAACGTCGGTAAGGCCGTAACCTACCTCTTAAGTTTGGGTCAATGGTTTGATAGCTCTCTAAACGACCAACGAGAGAAACACCTTTATCGACATAAGAAGCATCAGCATAACTTCTAATATGACTGAAAGTTGGAAAACTCAGGGCATTGCCCAGCTCGGAGAAATACTGTTTATCCGAAACAATATTCAAGTCAAGGTTGGAGCTGATATTAGGCGTAAAACGGGTATTGTTCTTGATGGTTGCCAAGTACCTTGGCTTGTTTTCGATGCTGTCATCGGGCATGTATTCAGCGCTGACTAGGCCTTTTGATTTCTCAGTAAGGTATCGAAAATCACCAGCCAACAAGACACCTCTGTTGGAATAATAACGCGGCTTTATTGTTGCATCATAGTTGGGTGCTATATTCCAGTAAAAAGGTGCTGAGAAACTAAATCCGCCTTTTTGGGTATATCCCGGAACCGGCACAAGTAACCCCGTCTTTCTTCTATTATCTGTGGGAAAAGAAAGGTACGGCGAATAAAAAACCGGCATCCCTTTAAACTCAACCCAGGCATTTTTCGCCGCACCCTGTCCTGCCTTTTTGTTTAACTTTAGGTCGGTGGCATGAACAATCCAATCTTGGTTACCCGGCTCACAAGTTGTATAAGCGACATCCTTGTAGCGGGATAGGGATTTACCGTCCCGATAAACCGCACTGGCTTTGCCTCTAAGGGGAGTCGTTGGGGAAATAAACAGGGTGTCACGTAGACGAGCCTCATCACTGTCCAACTTTAGCGTTGCTGTGTCGGTGTACAAGGACAATTCATCCTCGCTGTAGAATACATTGCCATGTAAATCTAGCGTCTCTGAAACCGAATCATAATTTGCAGAATTAGATGAAGCCCGTTGGTCGGCACGCTTCATATCAACATTGCCTTGATAATTACCCACTTCATTGTCGTATATTTCAGAATAATTGGAATCCATATCCACATCGGCCTTATCTCTCTGGTTTTTGCCAGGCATATAATATTTCTGAGTACCCAGCTGAATAGTGCAATTAGCCCAAGGATTCGTGTTAAAGCGATCCTTTAAGGTGTTGAAAACACGTTCTTCCTTGTTATCAAACGCGGGATCGAGCAAGCTCAAGCGGCTGCGTTCTTCAGTTTCAACAACACGCGCTTCGCCCTTGGGATCTGCACCTTCCAACTGGCAATTCCACTTACCGTCTTCACCTTTGGTATCACAGTTCCAACCACGCGGTTTGCTATTGTCGCCTACCGAGGGCTTACTGGGCGCTGGCACAGGTTTTTGAGTGGCAGATATAACCGGAGGCGGTGCTTCGGAAATGACGGGAGCTTGCTTAGGTTTTGCCGAAATGGGATTGCTAACCGGCGCTGGTAGTGGTTCTACCACCTTTTCCTGTGCTTGAACTCCGACAGACTTATGGTCTTGAATGGGGTTTGCTTTGAATGGCTGCACTTTTTCCGATATCTCGATTATTTCGGGTTCAACAACCTTAGGTGGCACAGTACTCGTTGCTGCATCTTTGATAGGTTTAGATAAGTTATTTTCCTGAGCAGTCGTTGAGCTGCCCTGAGATCTAACCTGCGCTTTAGGAATCGCATTAGAAGGCGAGTTAGCTGTCGCCGCTGAACCCACGCAAACCCACTCTTTGGTGTTTTTGTCTTGCTGGCAGTTCCAGTTGGCTTCGTTAGCAAAACTTATTGGCGCAAAAAGCGATAAAAAATAGACCAGATACAATCGGACGAGCATGAGTAATGGAAGTTTAGTAGCTTAACGTGTCAAAAATCGAATAAAATGCCAACGCGAATTCTACCTCAATTTGCCTTTGCGTTATAACTAATCTACCCTCATCCTCATGATCTCTGACGACTTCCGAAAAATAACTCTGCTTGATTGGCTGGAGAATGACTTGCTTTTACCTGTCAATTGTTGCGAACCTGCTTCCAGCGATGCCAGTTTTCGACGTTATTTCAGGATTACCTTGCCAGATCAACAATTGATCGTTATGGATGCGCCGCCAGATAAGGAAAATATTAGGCAATTCATAAAAGTAGCCGAACTACTCAGCCTTTCCAACGTCAATGTGCCAACCATTTACCACCAAAACATCAATGATGGCTTCCTGGTATTGGAAGATTTTGGCTCACTCTCATTTTTAGATAAAATAAATGCAGACAATGCAACTGAGTTATATGGCAATGCATTAGACAGCTTGCTAAATCTACAAGCCAATATTGACATTAACAGTTGCGCCCTGCCCCACTACAATGAAGCCTTACTGCTAAGGGAGTTAGGTATTTTTGAAGACTGGTTTATCAAACAATCACTGGGAATAACAATTCCTACCGCAATCTGGGATAACGTCTGTAATATTTTGGTCAGTTCTGCGCTGGAACAGCCTGTAAGCTGCGTACATCGCGACTATCACTCGCGCAACCTGATGGTTTTAAAAGATAACTCTATTGGTATTATTGATTTTCAAGATGCTGTTATTGGCCCTGTGACTTACGATTTGGTGTCATTGTTACGGGATTGCTATATAGATTGGCCGCAAAATCAGGTTTATCCATGGATGTCCCAATATTACCAAAAACTCAAAAAAGCTGACATCATAGCCTGTGATTTGCCCCAATTTACACGCTGGTTTGACCTAATGGGAATGCAGCGACATTTGAAAGCTATCGGTATCTTTTCTCGGCTTAATCTTAGGGATGGTAAATCTGGCTATCTTAAAGATATTCCCCGCACCCTGAATTATGTCGTGGCACAAGCGCAGGCCTATCCAGAACTGGCTGATTTCCATGATTTTTTGCAACAACACGTCTTGCCCAAATACATAGGAATCAAATGAAAGCCATGATACTGGCCGCAGGGCGCGGCGAACGGATGCGGCCTTTAACCGACCACACCCCAAAACCTCTGTTGTCTGTTGCCGGAAGACCTTTAATCGAACACACCATAAACCAACTAGTATCGGCAGGATTTACCGAGATAGTCATCAACCATGCCCACTTAGGACAACAGATAGAAGACAAACTGGGTAATGGCGCACATTTAGGCGCGAAAATTATATATTCACCAGAAGATGAACAAGCACTTGAAACCGCTGGCGGCATCATCAATGCCTTACCGTTATTAGGAAACGAGCCGTTTCTGGTCGTCAACGGCGATATTGCCACTGATTTTCCATTCGCTGAGCTTAAAAAGATACCAGTCGATTTAGCCCATATAGTGCTGATTGACAACCCACCTCATCATCCACAAGGTGATTTTGCCTTAGATATCTCAGGCAACGTCATAGAAAACGACAAGCAACGGTACACATTTAGCGGTATCGGCCTATACCATCCCGATCTATTCAGCAAAAACCCGCCAGGAAAAAGTAAATTAGCACCTTTGCTGCGTGAAGCTATCACGGCAAAAAAAGCGACTGGGCAGCATTATTCAGGTTTTTGGATGGATATAGGTACGCCTGAGCGTCTACAGGAACTGGATAGGCATCTAAGGAAAGGTTAGGCGGTTCGCTCCCCTTAGGAAGCGCTGATTAAATTGTCATTTCGAGTGTAACGAGAAATCTTATTTACTCGGATTTATGTTATTTCAATGACTTATTAAGATTCCTCCTGATGGTCGGAATGACATAAACAATTATTCGACACTTCCATTACTTACTAAAAGCAATAAATTTCCGATAAGGCGAATCCTTTTGCCAAGTCAAACCTTCCATGTAATAGTGCATCAACGCCAGATAGCCCAGAAAACCGAGCGTGATTACCTTATAAAACTCCACACTCCATAGATAACGGGTTATAAAATTAGCCACATCATCACCGTAAGCCAGTAAAACAAAGGTCAGAGAAAATGAGATAACGGGCAAAACTATAAAAACGTGGAAATTACATCGGGCCGCATAACGGTAAATAAAATTCTGTGGTCGCCGATGATGTTTGTTGTAGTCATGCGTGACATAAAAAACATACGCAGTTGCATCATGCACAAACCGTGGAACAAGAACCGCCATAAAGTAGTGCTGCTGGAGAAATAAATAGAAACAGGTGAGTACTAAAAACACGTTAGACCAGTAAAACCATCGTCCAAATTCGGTGCTTACATGATGTTGATTTACAAATGCCGCAACCAATAGCAGCAAACAGCCCAAGGCAGCGGCATGTTTGATCCAGTAAAGTTGATCTGCTGCCAAACTGTTCCGCAAGAATATGCCAATATAGATCGCAACACCCGCAGCCACACTCAGTGTTAACAACAACTTAAACACCGACTCTGGCAATTGGCAAACGCCACGCGCTACTCCATATTGTTGCTTAAGTACATGATAAATCGTCCAAATTGCCACAAGGATAAAAAGAACCCAATAAGGTAACAGCATGTTACCCAAGATATAAGCGGCAGCAATAGCAACCGTCATGAGAATAATATGACGCTTATAATGCTTCAGATAATCTGGGTTACTTACCAACACAATATTACTGGCGATAATATGCGGGGTTCCAAACAAGATTTGGAACAAAACAAAATGAAACGGATTGCTAGGCAGGTATTCTTTCAAGAAATCCTGCCAAAACCAGTGATCAAAGCATTGAAGGGCTAAACATACCGGAATAATTCCATATAGCCCTAACAAAAGGCGAAACGAGACCGCCTGTTTTTGGTCACATAAGGAATCGTGAATGGAAACTGACGACGCGGACATGGAGCTTTACTCGTTATCTACTTTAGTTGTTATTATGATTTAAGATAAGGTTGTAAATTAAACCAAAAATATAGAAAATTTCAAGTGGATTTTTAACCCTTTCACAATTTTTTCACGCCCGAATAGCCATGACATTTCACCTCCATCCGCAACTGCAAAAAGACTGCATATTTATTGGAAAACTGACTTTATGTCGTTTGCTGCTGATGAATGACAAGCAATTTCCTTGGTTTATCCTGGTTCCTGAAGTTGAAGGGATTACGGAAGTTTATCACCTTGATAAGCAACAACAAAGCCTGTTGATTGAAGAATCGAGCTTGTTTGCCGAACGGCTAAATGAGATTTATAAGCCAGATAAGCTCAATATTGCAGCGATTGGCAATTTAGTGCCACAACTTCATGTGCATCATGTCGTGAGGTATCGTACCGATAAGGCCTGGCCTGCGCCGATTTGGGGGAAGTTTCCTGTAATTGCTTATTCCGAACAGCAATTGACAGAGACGGTAAACCTAATTACCGATGAACTTGGCTTAGTTGGCTAGATTTTTAGATAAACATCAATGAAATAAATGGTAGGCTGGATTGAGGTGCGAAATCCAGCCATGGGCTTCAGGCAAGTAAAGATTTTCGCGGTAAGTCGTTATTTTGCGGAAGCTTGTTTTGGGCATCCCAGCCCAAGCAGGCGGCAAAAAACTTAACGCGACCGCTTCGCTTAATGCCTGCGGTTGCCCCCCAGCCGTCCTGCTGCTCCCAACAAGGGGTATAAAACATCGTTGCGCAATGACTCGACGCGATTTCGTAAAGCTGCGCATTTTCACGCCGCAAACAACTCTTCGTGAAAACACAAAGATTTTCAGCGAAAGTAGTTAAGTCTGACAATTGGCAAACACCGATAAATTGAAGGAGACAACGCAATGACATCGCCCTACAAGTTCACAAAGAAAGCCACAGTTGTTCCCGCGTTGCTATTCGGGCAGATATAAAAAAACCGCTTTCATCCATGATTTAGGCGGTTTTTTTGAGATTAAAAGGCGAGTTACGCGTGACATAGCTTTTTTGTAGGCTTTCCTTTCTGCACTTGGGAACGCCTTGTAAATGGTATACGACGCGGGTATCCAACCGTAATAATAAAAAAGGGCGGTTTCCCGCCCTTTGCGTAGCTTATAAAGCCTTATTTTTTAGCAGGGGCTTCTGCTGCTGGTTTCGCAGCTTCTTTTGCTGATACTGCAGCAGCAGGCGTTGCTGTTCCGGCAGGGGCTGGTGTAGTTACAGCTTTCGGCGCTTCGTCCTTAAGTGGTACTAGAATCTCTACCTTGGCTTGTTTACGCAAACCCTCTACCATTTTCTGAATTTTTTCACGTTGCAACATGGGTGTCAGTTGTTCTTTGACGGCTTCCAGCGGTGGCGCGGCTTGTTTTCTGGAATCTTCTCTGAAAATAATATGCCAACCGAATTGGGTTTTGACAGGCGTTTTGGTGTAATTGCCCTTTTCCAGTTTGGCAACGGCTTCGGAGAACGGTGCCACCATCTGGGTGGAACTAAACCAGCCTAAGTCACCGCCATTTTGCGATTCTTTAGCATCCAAAGAATGCTTATTTGCCAGTTTGGCAAATTTTCCGCCTTTATCTAATTCGGCAATCAGTTTTTTGGCTTCGTCTTCAGTTTTCACCAGAATGTGGCTGGCTTTGTATTCGGTGCCATTTGCGCCGCCCACTTTGCTGTCATATTCTTTTTTGATTTCAGCGTCGGTGATGGGGTTGGCTTTCAAGTAAGCTTGCAAACTTGCTTGAGTCAATATTGCTTTTTTCGCAGCATCCAGCTGGGCGACAACTTCTGGCGTTTGATCGAGCTTTTTTTGCACGGCATCTTGTACCAAGATTTCGCGCTGAACCAGTTCATCAACTAATTTTTCCTTAGGAAAAGAAGGGGGCTGGCCTTGGCTGCGCTGAGCCAGATCTTTTTCCAAGTCTTCCAGTGTTTTTTTGCTGATATATTGACCGTTTACGCTGGCGATAGCATCTTCTTTTTTAACGGAAGGTGCAGACGAGCCAGTCGACCCTTTAGGGTCACAGGCGGTAAGAATGGCTGCGCTTGCAATAAATAAGGGGATAATTTTTCTATTCATTAATGGATTCCTTTGGTTTCTTCTGAGGGTGAAAGGGCATTGATGCCTAAAGCATGAATTTCTTGTTTCATCATATCGCCTAATGCTTTGTAGATTAGCTGGTGGCGTTGTACTAGCGATTTTCCGTCAAATGCGTCGGCGACTATTTTAACATGATAGTGGCCGCCGCCGCTTTTAGCGCCAGCGTGACTAGCATGGGCAGCGCTGTGGTCGATAATTTCAAGTATTTGCGGGCTAAACGCTTCATTCAACAAACGCTTAATGGTTTCGGATGTCATTGTGGAAATACCTTCTTAAATGGCTTAACGGTTACTTTGGAATAGACTTGAGCTGCTACGTAAGGGTCTGCATTAGCCCAGTATTGTGCGTCTTGTAAACTTTCAAATTCTGCTATGATCAGGCTGCCGGTGAAACCTGCCGCACCAGGGTTATCGCTATCTATTGCGGGGTGTGGCCCTGCCAATACCAGTCTTCCAGTATTTTGTAGATCTTGCAGCCTTTTAATATGGGCAGGCCTGGTGGTTAACCTCAACTCCAAGCTATTGGCGACATCTTCACTGATGATTGCGTATAACAAGGATTATTCCTCAGTTTCCGGGATGTATTTATATAAAAAAATCATCTGCAGCACAATAAACACTACCATCAATCCCGGTACGCCAAAGGTTTTAAAGGTAACCCATTGGTCTGTGGTGTAATTGAACATGACATAAACATTTATAAATCCTACGATGATGAAAAAACAGCCCCACATCAGGTTTAAACGCCGCCATACAAAATTAGGCAAGGTTAAGCTTTTTGACATCATTCGCTCGACAAAAGGTTTTTTGCCGATAAATTGACTACCGATGAAAGCAATGCCGAATAACCATTCGATGATTGACAGCTTCCATTTTATGAATTGCTCGTCGTGCAGCAATATCGTCGCGCCGCCCATAACAACGATTAACCCCAGTGTTATCCATTGCATGGTTTCCACTTTACGGTATCTAAACCAGGCATAGCTGACTTGTAAGACCGTTGCGACAATGACTACAGCAGTCGCGACATATATGTCATAAAGCTTGAACGCAATAAAAAATAGAAGAATTGGAAAGAATTCGAAAAGCTGTTTCATGAAGATGGGGGGCGTATTTAATTTTTTGACAGGTAAGTGAGGTCGAATTTTGGTTAGGCCAAAGCCAGACGAATAGTAGTACTTGCAATCCATTGGTTTATCGCCTTCCTGGAAACCATTTTAAGATATTGGGCTAATAAGGTCACTTAATGTTGGCGTTGAGAGAGCTTAACTGAACAATAGTTCAATGTCTGAACGTTTAGGTTACTTGCAACTTTCTTATAATCTTTGGTTGATAAATAGAATCAATCATCTAGCTTTGCTGCTTTTACTCTGATTATTGTAAGGCCAATTACCCTCAATGTACATGTTTTGATTGTGAATTCTGCTAAAATGGTGGTTCATTTAGGAGATGGTTCGTGGACGATAACACAAAAATCCGGCTTGAAGCGGCTGCGTTCAGGCGCTTAATTCATCACTTACAGGCGCATACGGACGTTCAAAATATCGACCTGATGATTTTGGCTGATTTTTGCCGAAACTGTCTGGCGAAGTGGTATACCGCTGCCGCCCAAGACCAAAATGTGGATATGGATTATGAGCAGGCTAGGGAATACATTTATGGTATGCCCTACAAAGAATGGCAAGCTAAATATCAGGGTGAGGCTACACACGAACAACTTGCTGCTCTAGCTAGCAAGATAGAATCGAAATCATGACCCAGCAAGCAAACTACGATGCCCTATTTTCTGGCGTTATTGGGCAAGATTATGAAATGCTCAAGCTCATTTGTCCGTTGATGACAGAAATGAGCCGCTTAGTAGGGGAAGCCGTCCGTCATTATCCAGCTTCACAAGATAAACTGAATATTGTCGAACTTGGCGGCGGTACTGGGATTACTACGTTGGCTTTGCTGTCTACCAGGGAAAACTCACATATTGCCAGCATCGACAACGAACCCACGATGCAAAATCAAGCCAAACAAAATTTAAAGGCATGGCATGAAAAAGGCCTGGTTACTTTTTATAATCAGGATGCCTTGTCGGCATTGCAAGCTATGCCTACTGCGAGTGTCGATATTGTTGCATCAGCTTACATTACATAACTTTCTCGACAGTTACCGTCAGGAGGTCATCTGTGAGTGTTATCGCATATTAAAACTCGGCGGACAATTCATAAACGGCGACCGCTATGCTTTCGACGATATTTCCCAACATACCCGCGTTATTCAGGAAGAAGTTGCGGGATATTTCAAAGTATTAACCAACATTAATAGGCTCGATTTATTAGAACACTGGATTGTTCACTTGTTTAGCGATGAATCGGAAAGCCGCGTCATGCGCGAAACTACCGCTTTGCAGCAATTACGGGGCTGCGGATTTTCGGATGTTAGCTTGACTCATAGAATCGAAGTGAATGCCTTGGTCTCGGCGATAAAGCCGATTTAGCAACAGAGCATGTGTTTTATTCAAAAGTTGAACCAAGAAAATGTCGGATAAAACCCACAACATTACTCATGCCAGGATATTGCTCGTAGAGGATCATAAAAACCTTGCCCAAGCCTAGCACCTATCTTGAAAGCAGCGGCCTCGTTATGGATTATGGCTAGATAGGCCGTGTGCGTTGCATTTTGCGACCACTCAACGTTGCGGGATTCATCTGCTCGGTTAGGCGGTTAGGAAATATGCTCACGCCTAAGCTAGGTCAGTACGCGCATTAAAAAACCGCCCTGATCTACGATCAAGGCGGTTTTCGGGATAAATAGCGATCCTTTCTTTATTTTGTACTGATGTATTTCCACAAAGCATCAACGGCTTGATCTTCACCGTAGCCCGCTTTGGTCACGGCAGCATTTTTCATGATCTCATCAATTGCTTTTGGCATACCACCACGACCATTTTTCAGTACATCTTCAAATATAGCTCTGGTGAGTGTTCCAGCCTTGATATTTGCGGTTAGTTGTGGGTTTGAAGAAATATCATGGCAAGTGCCACAGCCACGACCAAAAGCACGGTCGTAAATCTTTTTACCAATATCGGTGGATTCGTCAGCAAACGCTGCACCACTCAATGCAATTAACGCCGCACCTGCTAATGTTCCTAATGTTTTTTTCATGTTGACCTCTCTTGGTGGTTAAAAAAGAACCCAAACGTTATAAACGCTTAAGATTCGATTAATTATTCTTATTTGAAAGACAAAGGATAAGAAATATAAGCACATAATTCAAATGTTTTATTTTAAAACCCACTTTTATTTTCAGTGGAGCTATTATCGCTAAAAAATATGAACCTGAACTGAATGCCATTGAGTTAAGGAAGAGGATAGGGTAGGTATATGTTTTCATACCCACGCGGAATAACTCCACAAGGAGAGGGCAAATCATTTAACTAAAAGGCTTTGCCAAAAACCACTTAAGTTTGTCATGCAAGCTTACCACGGTGCCAATAATAATCAGTGTTGGTGCTTTAATAGATTGATTTTTAATTAAAACAGGCAAGGTTTCTAGTGTGCCGGTAATGACTTTTTGATTATTTGTTGTGCCTTGTTGTATCAAAGCGATAGGTAATTCCCTGGGGCTGCCGTGTTCAATCAGGGATTGGCAAATTTGCTCGAGCCCAACCAAGCCCATATAAATGACCACAGTCTGATTGGGCAATGCCAATTGTGTCCAGTTAAGATTTACACAATCATCTTTGAGATGCCCAGTCACGAAAACACACGACTGGGCATGGTCGCGGTGGGTTAGTGGGATGCCTGCATAGCTGGCACAACCTGATGCAGCAGTGATGCCAGGAACAACCTGAAAATGAATGCCCTGAGCCATTAAGGTTTCAATTTCTTCACCGCCGCGGCCGAAGATGAAAGGATCGCCGCCTTTTAATCGTGCCACCCGTTTCCCTGCTTTTGCTAAATCAGCCAGTAGCTGATTAATTGAAACCTGCGGTAAGCTATGGTTTTGCCGCTGTTTACCAACGTAAATTTTTTCAGCGTCCCTGCGGGCAAGATCGATAATTTCCGGTGATACTAAACGGTCATAAACCACGACATCCGCTTGCTGTAGCAAGCGCATCGCCCGAAACGTCAATAAGTCCGCGGAACCTGGTCCAGCGCCTATCAAATAGACTTCGCCGTTGTCAATGGTGTCGTTGTAATTGTTAAGTGCTTGGTTTAATAGTATTTCAGCGTTCTGATCATTTCCAGAAAAGACCTGCTCGGCAATAGTACCCTGAAATACATTCTCCCAAAAAATTCGCCTTTGTAGAGGTATTTTAATATGCTGTTTAACCTTATCCCTGAGTTTTTCAGCCAGGTTCGCTAATTGGCCATAAGCTGGCGGAATCACTGATTCTATTTTAGCCCTGAGTAAGCGTGCTAAAACTGGTGCGGAGCCACCAGAGGATATCGCAATAACAATCGGTGAACGGTCTACTATTGCTGGAAAGATAAAGCTACTAAGCTCAGGATTATCAACTACATTGACAGGAATGCTTTGTTCTTTGGCGGTTTTGGCAACTAAGGCGTTAGTTGCTATATCGTTAGTTGCGGATACGATCAACCGGAATTGTCGTAAATCAGTAGGACTAAATGCCGTTTGCTTTAGAGTCAATGGCGGTGATGTCTGCATTGTTGCTATCGTTGTGCTAATCTCATGCGCGATCACGGTTATTTTTGCCCCCGCACGAGATAACAATTCGATTTTCCGGGCGGCGACCTCGCCAGCACCCACGACAAGGCAATCTTGTCCTTTAAGGTTGAAAAAAACAGGAAAATAGTCCACTACAGGTTAATTCGTCGATTAGGATGTAAGTGCTATTATATGCAATCTCTAGCGCGGTTGAGATAGAAATTGAAATTAGTGATGTATGAATATAGTTTGGAAGTTGATGCCAGTGGCTTAAATTGTCCGTTACCGTTATTACGTTTAAAAAAAGCGCTGATGGAAGCACAAAGTGGCGACGTGATAAAAATCACAGCAACCGATCCTGCCGCGCACTTAGACATCGGTGTTTATGTTAATCAAACAGGGCATCAGCTTCTTGAATTGACAAGACAAGCCAATATACAGGTGTTTTTTATCAGGAAAAAATAAGCCATTGTTTTTTGAAACGATTAGCAAAACATCAAAAGCTCATGAGGATTAAATCAATCCGTATGCAATTTTAAGCAAATATCTAATGTATAATCAACGCATTGTGACTATTCCGGTTGGATTTTCCGTGCTTATTGTTACTCTATTGCTCCGGCCTTTTAAAGTTTTAAGTCAAGCTAATTGAATGTATTGATACGCATGGCTTTAATTCAGAAATAATTCAAACTTCACAAGGCCGAATCTATAGTAGGTATTTATACGTATATACCCACTTAGGTATCACGTAGTTAAATGTACTAGACAAAGAATTAATGGCTAGGGTTTATCCATCCGCACTGTGACACTGGTTACGATGCCTTACAAAAAAAGACTCTTTGAGGAGCTAAAAATGCTTAGTATGGAAAGAATAAGTAATAAGTCGCGTGATTTCGGGTTGGAATCGATACAAAGCTTGACTTCTTTGTTATATCGTCAAAAATGTACCTTGTCTCCAGACGATCAGGCAATCATTGACGATCTGCACCAAAATGGAGTTCATGTTACGTCGCTCGAACATTTATTCGAGGAGGCTTCGAAAAATATTATGGAGGTCTTTGCTAATGTGGCGGCTGACCTAGAAATCTCTGGTAGAAGCAATATGCCACATCACATGCAAGAAAAAGCTTGTTCTGTCGATATGGTTGGGAGTGACATTATTTCAAAATATCCTGAGATATTTTTTTTAGGTTTATCCCAAAGAATCCTGAATATTGCCGAAACTTATCTTGGCTTGCCAGCGGCTTATCATGGTGTTGCCCTGAGACGTTCATTAGTTGATGGTATGGAAACAGGCCCGCGCTTATGGCATAAAGATGCAGAAGATTTTCGGGTCGTTCGAATCGTAGTTTATCTTAATGATGTTGAAACTGCTGGCGGCGGCCCTTTCGAATATGTGCCGCGTTCGTATGGACTTAGGTATAAACAGCTCAATGGTATTGACGGAAAACTGACAGAGGAAAACATGCTAAAGGTTGTTCCTCACAATGTAATGCAGCAATGTTACGGAAAAGCAGGTACTGTTATCATTGCCGATACTGCAAATACATTTCACCATGAAAAATTACAAGTTACTCAACAAAGAAGCGTAGCTATGTTTGGTTTTTCAACTCGCTTGCCGAAGAGTCTATCTTTAGCGAAAAGCCATTTTCCTGCCGAAGCGATAGAAGATCAATTGAAACCATTGTTATCACCTAGCCAACTGCCCTATGTTTATGGATGGCGCAAATAGCCATAAGTAGTGAAATTGCATCAACTTTACAGGCATCTGTAAAATATTGGCCGATATGTTGTGTTAATTGGGGAATGTTAACTGTTCCTGAAAATGCTGGTTCGGGCAATCTTCCGTTCTCAGGCTAATAATCGGCCAATTTACAGCTTTTGCATAAGCACTGAGCTTTTCGTCGGGATCTACGGCGATGGGATTGTCCACTCGCTTTAGCAAGGGTAAATCATTGTGCGAATCACTATAGAACCAGCTATTTGCTAGCGTTTCCGAAGACTGTTCCAGCCATTCTTCCAGCTGCTTCACCTTGCCTTCCTGAAAACAGGGAATTCCAGTAAAGTTGCCTGTATATCGGCCATCTACAAATTCTGGAGTAGTCGCTAGTAAAATATCAATGCCGTATAACTTGACGATAGGTTCGGTCACAAAGCGGTTGGTGGCAGTAATTACCATCAGCGTGTCGCCATGTTTACTGTGTTTGTCGATGAGTTGTTGCGCGGGTTTTAATAGTAGTGGGCGGATGATGGTTTCGATAAATTCACTGCGCCACTTGTAAAGATCATCAGTCGTATTATCCGCCAACGGTTTCAGGGAGAAATGTAGGAACTCGGTTATGTCGAGCGTCCCTTGCTTGTAGTCACTGTAAAATTTCGCATTGGCTTCTTCGTAATAAGCTTTATCAACTAGGTTCTGGTCTACAAGAAATTGCCCCCAAAGGTAGTCGCTATCATCGGCTATCAGGGTATTGTCTAAATCAAAAATCGCTAAACTCACTGCTTTCCTATCTTGAAAAATTAAAGGGATATGCGCTATGGCATCTAGGCTTTTTTTATGGAACAATGTAAGGCAACTAATTTAATTCCATCCTGTCCTGCAATTCTAGCATACGCAAGCTGTAGGGGTAGGATAGGTGAAAGACAAAGGTTTTTTTAACATGATCGACTCAAAAGGATACCGACCCAATGTCGGCATCATCCTTTGCAATGACGAGGGTCGCGTGTTTTGGGCAAAACGGGTGGGTGTGGACTTGTGGCAATTTCCGCAAGGCGGCATCAATCAAAATGAAGATCCTGAGACAGCGATGTACCGAGAATTGTGGGAGGAAACAGGATTACAGCAGCAGCACGTCCAAGTGCTAGGCCGTACGCGCTATTGGCTGAGATACCAGTTGCCAGACCGTTACATCCGCAAAAACTCCATGCCGTTGTGCATTGGACAAAAGCAGATATGGTATATGTTGCGCTTGGTTAGCCATGAATCCAATGTGCGTTTTGATCTTTGTCGTAAGCCTGAATTTGATGGCTGGCGTTGGGTGGATTATTGGGAGCCGCTTAAGGATGTCGTGTATTTCAAGCGCAAGGTGTATCAGCGGGCAATGACTGAGTTGGGCGCTATTCTCACCATTGATTCAGTTCCGGTAGACGCGTCAGGCTATCTTGCATCGACGCTTGAGGTCAGCAAAAATAGACCTAAGCATCAATAACCCTGTGTGTTTGCCTGCACGCCTTTTAAGAATTCAGGCAAGCGGACGATATCTGAATCCATACTGCCGTCAGTGTACAGATTTATCCAGCGATAACCGGGAGATGTGTCGTCTAAACTAAAACGTTCGCTTTGGGGTTTGAATTGAAAACAGGTAGAGGGAGTGGTCAATACTCGTACACAATCGAGCTGAACATCCATAGCTTGATGAATATGACCATTGATGATGGTTTTCACCATTGGGTAAGGTTTGATAAGGTCGAATAATTCCTGGGCATTTTCAATCATCATGGTATCCATCCAACGGCTTCCCGTCGGCAGGCAATGATGATGGACGGCAATTAACGTATAAAAATTTGCATGTTCCTTTAATGTCTGTTCCAGAAATTCTAATTCTTCTTCCGGTAAATAGCCGCCTTCAGAGCCTGGGATTTGGCTATTCAGGCTAATGATTTGCCAATTTCCCAGCACCATCCGCTTACGGCAATTGACCTGTTCCGTGCAAAGCACCACTTGCATAATTTCAAGGTCATCGTGGTTGCCTGGTAAGCATACACATGGGATGTTGTACGTTTCAAGTTGGCTTAATATGTACTGATAACTTGCTGGGCAAGGGTCTTGAGCCAGATCGCCAGTAACTAAGCAAAAGTCGAAATTGCGCTTTGAGCTAAAAGCGTGTTCCAGGACTGCATTGAAATAATGGGCAGTGTTAACGCCTAACAGCTTTGCTTCCGATGTAGCCAGAATATGCGGATCGGTAATCTGCAATATCGAAAAATGAGAGGAAGATTCGCCCATATCTTTACTGTCATTCAATAATTTTACACAGCACTTTGGAGTTTCTTTCTGGGTTGTAAAGCGTTTTTAGCGATTCAGGAAGATTGTCTATCGTCGAAGGTTGGAAACCCCGCTCAATAAACCAGTGCGCCGTTTGCGTTGATAACAAAAATAGTTGCTTAAGCTTTAATTGCTTGGCTTTTTGACAGACGTGATCGAACAATCGCTGACCCCGCGCTGAGCCTTGATAATCAGGATGCACCGCAAGACAGGCAATTGCACCAAATTGACCTTGTTCATCAATATGCAGCGCCATGCAGCCGATAATAAGGCTGTCTATGTCTAGGACGATATAATCCGCGATTTCCATTTCGATTTTCTCTCGGGAGCGTTTTGCCAGCTTACCTTGCTGTTCCAAAGGTTTGATAAGTTCCAGGATACCGCCGATGTCGTTAAGCGTGGCCGGACGCAGCACCTCAAACGGCGTTGAGCTAACCAGAGTACCAATGCCGTCATGGCTGAACAGTTCCAGTAGCAAAGCGCCATCGACGGTTCTATCAATCAAATGCCCCCGCTTTACCCCTGCCTGGCAGCTTTGAATGGTGGCTTTAAGGGGCAAACCAAGGACATCGGGTGTATTTGGATGATTTTGCAAAAACAAGTCGGCTTCACCTGCTGTTATCTGACGAATAGGTTCGCCATTATCAGGATTTTGAAAACTTTTTTCCGTGAGCAATATCAACTTTTCCGCATTTAATGAAATCGCTACCGCTGTTGCGACCTGCTCGGCAGAAAGGTTGAAGACTTCACCCGTGGACGAGTAGCCAATTGGCGAAATTAACACCACATTTTTCTGCTCCAATTGTTGCTGGATGGCTTTGCTGTCAATGCGGCGCACTTCGCCAGTATGGCAATAATCAATGCCATCAATTACGCCTAAAGGTTTGGCGGTGACAAAATTCCCAGACGCGACTTTAAGTCCGCTACTTGCCATTGGCGAATTCGCCAAGCCCATCGACAATAAGGCCTCGATTTCCACGCGCACCGTACCCGCCGCTTCTTTTACGCATTGCAAGGCGATATCGTCGGTAATCCGCAGGTTACTATGGAATTGGGCAGGGTGGTTCAGCTTTTGTAAGCGCTGGTCGATTTGTGGGCGAATACCATGCACTAACACCAAACGTATGCCTAAGCTGTTCAGTAGGGCAAAATCATGGACATGATGATCGAAATCCTCAGCCAGCACCGCCTCACCACCAAAAGAAATGACAAAAGTTTTGTTTCGATGCGCGTGAATGTAGGGTGATGAGTTCCGAAACCAGCTTACAAAAGAGTTTTGAAAATCCATGTTTTGTTTATTGAAATGGGATTAATTGCGAATCACTGATGCAGTTTTACACCCTTTAATTAAGGGTAATTATAGCGGCGTTTTTGCAGGCTGTTTGTAAATATGAGGGGTGAAAATAGGTAATATTTACTTGATTTTAATAAAATCGTTAGGGCTGTTTTTATTTATTATCATGTGTATATACTCCGAACATACCTTTTTTAACTTCTTTCCAGGAAATTATATTAAATGATGTGAGCCATCACCCATTTATTATTGTATTCGCACAGCTCAGCAATGACACATAAGCTACACTTCGGTTTTCTTGCAACGCAAGTATAGCGTCCGTGTAAAATTAGTAAATGATGGGCATCTTTTTTATGCTTTTTTGGCACCCATTTGTCCAGTTTACGCTCTACTTCCAACACATTTTTGCCAGAGGCAATTTTGGTTCGGTTAGAAACTCGAAAAATATGGGTATCAACAGCAATCGTGTGATGACCAAAAGCCGTATTCAATATTACGTTAGCCGTTTTTCTGCCGACACCTGCCAAAGCTTCAAGTGCTTCGGGTGTTTCGGGTACTCGGCCATCATGTTTTTCCAATAACTGCTGGCAAAGAGTGATGATATTGGCGGCCTTGGCATTAAATAACCCAATGGTTTTGATGTAATTTTTCAGGCCATCCAGACCTAAAGCTAAAATAGTTTCTGGTGTATTGGCGACAGGGAATAATTTCACCGTTGCTTTGTTAACGCCTTTATCGGTTGCTTGGGCTGAAAGCACCACGGCGATTAAGAGTTCAAAAGATGTGGAATAATTCAGTTCGGTGGTTGGTTCGGTGATAGTTTCGGCTAATCGGTCAAAGATTGCCTGTCGTTTTTTCTGGTTCATCCGGTGTCTCTTTACACAGAAGAACGATCAATACCGCTATCAGAGCGCATTTTCAACAAGGCTTCTTTTTGCTTTTTTGACCGGTCCACTTTTTCGAGGGTCTCGTTTTCTTTACGTAAGTTACGCGCCTCATAGCGGCGCAGTGCGGTCATTTTTTGCGCGTATTTTTGCTCTGGAGAAGGCTGGATTGATAGTGGTTTCATCACGATGCAATCCACCGGACACGGCGCAACGCATAGATCGCAACCCGTACATTCCGCTGCAATCACCGTATGCATCAACTTCGCCGCACCCAAAATGGCATCCACCGGACATGCGGAGATACACTTGACGCAGCCAATACAGTCTTCTTCAACAATAAACGCGACATGCTTGAGTTTATGCGTCCCATAAGCAGGATTCAATGGTGTAGCTTTTAATCCTAATAGTGCAGCCAGTTCTAAGATGCCCTCGTCACCCCCAGGGGGACATTGGTTGATGTCAGCTTGCCCCAACGCAATTGCCTCGGCATAAGGTTTACAGCCTTTGTAACCGCATTGGCCGCATTGGGTTTGGGGTAGGATGGCGTTAATTTGGTCACACAAAGTCATGCTTGCACATTAGATAAAGATGAAAACACTCTGTTCTGTTATGTACTATCGAGGCTACTTAATGGCCAGTTAAAACCGGACACTTCCTAAGCCCTTTATATACAGGGCATCCGTTCAAATACTAACCTGATTAGCAAGATGCTTCAGCCAAACTCTGGGTAGTCCCCTTCTCCCTTCGGGAGAAGGTTGGGATGAGGGAATCTAAAAAGCAAAAAGCCTTATTGACCCCCTCACCCTAGCCCTCTCCCATGGGGAGAGGGGATCAATTCTTTTTAGCTGAAGTATCTTGCTAATCAGGAATATTAATGGCTATGGGCAGCCTAAAGTTGAGTGCGTTAATTTACCTTTGTACAGCACTAGATAAGCAATAACACTTAGCCCGACTCCAAAAGGCCGAAGTAAAAGCACTATTAAATGGAATTACTAAGGCAAACCAGGAACACCCAACCGTTGTATTTGCATGGCATTATTTCCTTGTTCGTAAGCCAGAAGTTTACCTTGTTTTTGCCAAAGTCGGAATGCCAAAGCATAAGACAACACCCTAATCGGGTAATCACGAGGGAGTAATTGTAGATAAGGTTGAATGGTAATAAAATCAGTGACACCGTATTTTTTCATGATAAAGCGAAGGCCACCATTGGCAGGGCCGATGTTATAAGCGAGCAAACCAAGAAACATATCATTCTTCATTTCCGCCAAGTAATGTTTTAGGGTTACAGCGGCAATAAAAGCGTTATGCCGGTGATCGGATAAAGATAATTGGTCGGTTTTCAAATGTTCTTTGGCTTCTTCAAGTACGGACTTAGGTATCGCAGTAATTTGGAATAAGCCGTGACCGCCGTCACGACTTTCTCTGGGCATAAAAGAAGACTCCGTTGCGGCAATTCCTTGTAAAAGGTTCTGGTCAATGTCAAATTCCGTCGCGGCTTCCGCAATGGCGGCATTATAGGGTTCTGACCGTTGCATCATTTTGTTGAGGTTGATCGAGTTATAGCGCCTGTAAGCTGCAAAAACTTGGTGGTTGAGAGTGACCCGGCTGGCTTCTTCCTTACCACCAACCAGAGTGCGAAATTGACCAATGGACTGGTTGAGCATATCTTGCCCAGAAATCAATGCAATCACCAAAACCAGAATGATTGCAGTTATCGGGATTAAAACGGCTGAATGGTTGTTTAAATAACGCCTTAGTTTCCACCAAACAACCAGAAAAAGGGTTGAAGCCACAATCAATGCCATAACACCGGCTGCAAATGGTAGTAAGTTTCCTAGGAAACTGGTTCCGGAAAATCCATTGGCAGCATTTCCGAGTACCACAACGATTCCATAGGTTACGATGATAGCAAGGAATAGCGTTTCAATCGTAAGGAACAAAAATTTTTGCCGGAAATTTTGCGGCGAAATCGTGGCTACCTGTTTTTTTGGGGACTTTTTGCGTGGGTTACGGTTGGGCAAAGAGTCAGCATTGTTACGCGCTTTTGTTGTGGGCGTTACGGGTTTATTCATTAATTTGGGTAGCAGCGGTCTGGGTCTGCTTAGCATTTAGGGTTGGTTATTAGATCCAGAAAAAATCTACGCTCCTAGGATCTGAGGCGCTTCATCTCAACCATAAAAGCACTGAGGCAAATGAGTGCATCCCCATAAGTGATTGCTCTTTTACCCCCAAAACTCGTTGGTGTCGTAGCCCTTGCCTGCATTCGGCTTTTTGGGCATCGGTCAATATGAATTTAATCCACAGGCCTAATCCATAACAAAGCGCGTGAACCTTACAAATCCAACTTTGGAATGACTGGGAGAAGGAGCTAATTCGCTTAACTTAACGGCATTGAATTCTCGTCTAAAGCGGCGTTTTCAACTGCGAACCACTATCAGCCGGTTTTGAATCCGGATCTTTTTTCGGTGAGTCGTCAATGTCATCAAAACCAAACAGCCCTTTTATTTTCTGCCACATGGTTCTTTCAATGTCCCGTTTAGGGACATCTACTGTCGTTTCATCGGAAGGTTTAATGACAGATGTTGCACTGGGTTTAAAGTCACCTTGAACTCCAGAAACCAAGCCATCTTGATTAAACAGCACGGAAACTTTTTTTTGCTGACGGTCTTCGCCGCTGGGTTGGTTGGAATACAAGTAATCCCAGCGTTTTTGGTGGAACGTGTCCACTAGCATCGGCGATCCCAAAATGTACAAGACTTGCCGTTCTGTCATGCTAGGACGAAGCTGATCTATCATCGCTTGGTCAACGATATTGCCTTGCTGGATGGGGATGGTATACACGCCCGGCAAGTTGTTAAGTATGTACGAACAAGAGGCTAGCAAAAAGCTACTCAACAGTACAATACAGAAAAAAACGCTTCTCATAAGTCTAGCGGGAAAGAATCAAAAACCAGAATCATACAGGATGTCAACCGATTATCCTATAATACAGTCATGCGCTAATGGGTAAAAAAAGGCTACAATGTGCGTCAATTTTCTAAAACCGATGCCCCAGAACGTTTAACGGGAGCTTAACTGGAGATAACTGTGGAAACTCATGATCTACGAAATGCTGGTCTGAAAGTGACTTTGCCCAGGGTCAAGATTCTGCAAATATTGGAAAATCAAGCGACTGACCGCCATCTAACCGCCGAACAAGTCTACAAGATTTTGTTGAGTGAAGACGAAGAAATAGGCTTGGCGACGGTTTACCGAGTGCTAACCCAGTTTGAGGCGGCGGGTCTGGTTACCCGACATCACTTTGAAGGCGGCAACTCGGTATTCGAACTATCTGACGGCGACCATCACGACCATATCCTGTGCATAAAATGCGGGAAAGTCGATGAATTTGCTGATGATGTTATCGAAACCCGCCAAAAAGAAATTGCTAAACGCTTAGGCTATGAGTTAACTGCTCATGGGCTTTACTTGTACGGTTTTTGCTCGCAATGCAGGAAATCCTGATTCTCCCTTTAACCAAAATCCTTCATGTTTAAACCACTTATTTTTTATATCGGCCTGCGTTATACGCGGGCAAAACGCCGCACCCAATTTATTTCCTTTATCACCTTAACCTCAGTCATGGGCATAGCGTTGGGTGTTACCGCGCTAATAACCGTGCTTTCAGTAATGAACGGTTTTGAAGCGGAGTTACGACAACGTATTCTTGGCATGACCGCCCACGCAACCTTGACGGGTAAATACGGACAGTTGGAAAACTGGTCTGCGGCGGAAAATCGCATCAAAAACACCCCGCATGTGCAAGGCTCAGCACCCTTTATTACTGGGCAGGTGATGATTAATGCTGATCGTCGGGTTAGCGGCTCGATGCTTAATGGCGTTATGCCGGACTACGAACCCAGAGTTTCTGAGGTCGGCGATCACATGGAAGAAGGTAAGCTCACCGATTTGGTGCCGGGCGAATATGGCATTATCTTGGGTTCGGAGCTTGCTAAATATCTGGGTACTTTCATGGGCGAGAAGATAACTATCATTAGCCCACAAGTCAATTCCACCCCAGCCGGCGTAGTACCAAGGATGCGGCGGTTTACCGTGGTGGGGATTTTTAAAGTTGGCATGAATGAGTATGACCGTAATATGGCGCTAATCCATATCGACGATGCCGCCAAATTGTTCAGATTAGAAAACGCAGTTTCCGGCTTGCGTATAAAGCTCGATGATGTTTTTAACGCCCCCAAAGTTACCCAAAGCCTGGGTTCAGAATTATCTGACGAGTATCTGGTCAGCGACTGGACAACAGCACATGAAAACTTCTTCAAGGCGGTCAGAACAGAAAAGATGGTGATGTTTATTATATTGATGCTAATCGTCATGGTGGCAGCGTTCAACATTGTCTCTACCTTAGTGATGGTGGTCACCGACAAACGCGGAGACATTGCCATCCTTAAAACCCAGGGACTGACTTCGGGTTCGATAATGGGCATTTTTATAGTTCTAGGCACCATTATTGGGGTCATCGGGACAGTTTTAGGGACGGTTGGCGGCGTACTTCTGGCACTTAATGCAAGCACTATCGTTAGTGCTATAGAGAAATTTTTTAAAGTCCATTTTATGCCTGGAGATATTTATCTTATCAGTGAATTACCTTCCAAATTAATATGGTCAGATGTCTACTTGATAGCGGCAATGGCATTTGTGTTGTCCCTTTTGGCTACTATTTATCCAGCTTGGCAAGCGTCCAAAATCAACCCTGCGGAAGTCCTTAGATATGAGTAATTCCACCATGCTGCAGTGCCAGGGACTTACCATGCGTTACAACCAGGGTGGGCTGGATGTTGAGGTATTGAAAGGCGTTAATTTAAACATAGGTATCGGTGAACGTGTCGCCATTATGGGTGCATCGGGTTCCGGCAAAAGCACCTTACTGCACTTATTGGGCGGCTTAGAGAAGCCCACTAGCGGCAAAGTGATCTTGAATGGCACTGACCTGAATGATGTCAGCGGTGCTAAACTCGCTAAGCTAAGGAATAGTTCTTTAGGGTTTATCTACCAGTTTCATCATCTTTTGGGTGAATTTACCGTGCTGGAAAATGTCGCCATGCCCTTACTAATCGCAGGGCAGTCAGTTGCGGAGGCGCGACACGATGCCACGCGCTTATTGCAAAGGGTGGGCTTAGGCCATCGTGTCGAGCATAAGCCCGGCGAAATATCCGGCGGCGAACGGCAACGGGCGGCGGTTGCTAGGGCATTAATCAATAAACCGAGCGTGGTGTTGGCCGACGAGCCTACAGGCAATCTCGATAGCAAAACCGCCGAGGATGTCTTTCAACTCATGTTGGAATTGAATCAGGAGCTTAATGTCAGCTTTTTGATCGTCACCCACGACCACGAATTGGCCGGAAAAATGGGCAGGGTATTACACATGGAAGATGGGGTTATTGTTTGACCTTGTCTATTTTTTGGTGTTATTCAGCAGTAATTGTTTGGACGTTTTGCTCTTAGCCATAGGTATCTACACAAGTATATGACCCTTAGCAGGACGGGCATATTGCCCCTGTCTGTATCCATTCCTGCAAAGCGCAGGCGTTTTTTGAATTATTAGAGATCCCCAATAATGTGTATTATTTGAGAAAAGTTAATGCCTTGCCGAGCCGGTATAGCCGTTAAGTAAGGTTTGTGATGTCTGTTGCCTTTCTTTCCACAAGTAATCATATCCCTGAGTCCCTGCCTAATTCAAAAAACCAGCTCCCTATTCGTCTTCTGCTTCGGTTTCAACGTCAAATTGGAACAAGTTTTTTAAGTAACGGTATAGCAACCGTGATGATTTAGGCGGAGCGTTGGTTTCAGTTTCTTTTTTAATGTTCCGTAATAGTTGCCTGATTTGTTGTAAGTCCGCAGTCGGTTGTTCGTCGAATAACGCCGTTATGGCTTCTTTGCCTTCATGGATCAACCGGTCACGCCATTGTTCGGTAATATGATGCTCTCGGACGGAGTGGGCACTCTTGTTAAGTATGCGGTCTAGTTTTTCCTGCACGGGATCTACGTCGAGTTTATGGAGCTGGCCTGCAATATATTTCAGTAAGCGTTTGCGTGCGCCTTTGTGCGGCATGTCGCCCACTTCGCTGATTGCCTTACGGATATTTTCGGGCAATTCCAAACCATTTAATTGCGCTGGCGATAATTTTGATAGCGTTTCGCCTAGCGCGAAAAGTTCTGCGATTTCTTTTTTTATCTGCGTTTTGTTGGGACGGACGGCGTAGTATTCGACATCTTCGCCAGTCTCTTCATAAGCATCGTATTCGTTCATCACGGTTTGACCATTGCGATAAGAAATAGTACAAACAAAACAACCAGCACTAATGGGATGAGCAGTCCAGGCCAGTCGGATTTGGCGGTTTTGCTTTTTTCCATGGCGGCTTTAATGCCGGGTTTCATCCAGAAAATCATTAGTAAAGCCAGTGCACCTAATAATAGGTTTTCCCAGGTTGATAAGGGTTCCATCGATCTCTCAAAAAAATAACGCTTACTTTATCACAGACTGAGCGGCTATTTTGTACGGGTTTTAGCAGTGGTTGATTTGCGGTTCGCGCTCATGCTGTATTGTGTAATAATGCCGCTCCATTTTCTCGAGGATACTTTCATACCATGTGGTTTAAAAATCTTAGCCCTTTTCGTTTAACAGAACCTTTTACTTTAAATGCCGATGAACTGGCGGAAAAGCTCGAAACCCTGCGTTTTCGACCTTGTGGCGCACATGAAGAATCCAGTTTTGGTTGGACTGCGCCTTTAGGTAAGGCGGAGCAATCGCTTGTCCATGCAGCAAACGGCTATATGATGCTGTGCGTCAAAAAAGAAGAGCGGGTATTGCCTACAGCAGTCGTTAACGAAATGATTCAGGAGAAAGCGGCTGAGGCGGAAGAACAACAAGGTCGTAAGCTATCGAAAAAAGAACGGACTCAGCTTAAGGATGAGCTTATTTTTGATTTGTTGCCACGGGCATTTACGTTTTCGCGGAAAAGTTATGCTTATATTGATCCTAAAGGCGGCTGGCTGGTGGTTGATGCGGCTTCGGCAAAAAGTGCTGAGGATTTACTGAGCTTATTGCGTAAATCGCTGGGATCATTGCCTGCTGTACTGATTAATACCGTTAACAATCCGGTTACGATCATGACGCAATGGCTGGTCACCCAGCAAACCCCTAGCGATATTGTGGTTGAGGATGAGTGTGAACTGCGGTCGCCAGGTGAGGAGGGCAGTATTATTCGCTGTAAGAATCACGATTTGTCGTTGCCAGAAATCCAAAATCATCTGGATTCGGGCAAAGAAGTGATTAAATTGGCACTGAGTTGGGCGGATCGTTTGTCTTTTGTTATCGACAAGAGTTTTTCCATTAAACGCTTACGGTTTCTGGATTTAGTCCAAGATCAATTGGAAGACATAGAGGTTGATGGCGAAGACATGCGTTTCGACGTGGATTTCTCTATCATGACCGCAGAGTTGGGCTTGTTTCTGCCGCGTTTGCTTGAGTTATTTGGCGGTGAAGCCAAGTCCTCATAAGGCTTACATAAAAAAGCCCAGTGGCATGAACCACTGGGCTTTTTTGTCTTACGTAGAGCAATAAATGATGCTTATTTCATCATTGATTTTTTGAACATATTGTCCAATTTGCTGTTGGTATCTTGTGCATATTGGGCAGCACGTTCAGCAGCAGCTTTTGCATCAGTTGCGGCAGCTTGTGCGCTTGCTGCATCGGAAGATGCTTGAGTAACAGATGTTTTCAAACCATCAATCTGTGTTTGCAGATTTTCGATGTCTGAGTTGGTAGCACAGCCAACAACTAAGCTAGCCGCCAGAGCAATCATTGAGATTTTAACTAATTTCTTCATGTTTATATTCCTTATTTCAAAGTTGTTGCTACAAAAAAAATGTATAGCCGATGAAATTCTAGCATCGTTTTTAATATTTTCCAGTATTATTTTATTTTTACTAGGGTTCCCGTATTAAGCCACTGGCTTAAACGATCAATCTGATTATTCGTCAACGCGATACATCCGTGAGTCCAATTCATCGATTTATGTATTTTTTCACTGGCGTTCCCTAATCCGTGGATGCCAATTCGACCACCCAATGGTGTATTTTGGGGGGGGACTTGATTGTAGCGGTGTGCAGCTATTATGTTGCCGTAAGTGAATTGATCAATAAGACCGCTACGGAGCGCATGCTCAGCATCCTGTATTGATGGGTAATTAAGGCCAAAAAATCGGTGAAATGAGCTTTTTTCACCTACCCAGCCAATTTTGTACTCACCGTAAGGCGTTATATTGTCGCCGCGATGGTTTTTTTGCCCTGCGCCTGATTGGCCTATCGCAATGCCTTCAATGATATCAATGGTTTTTTCGCCATTTTTTACTTCAATTTTGAGTGCATTGGTATCAACTAACAACCAAATACCGTCATAAGCAGAGGCATTTAATGCACAAAAACTGCAAATTAAAAATAAAATGATTCGTAACATATCGTAAGGTCTACACGGGATGAGAAAATTAGTGTACTTTACCTAAACAGTTTAATTACCGCACAGGATCAAGCATGCAAGTCGAAACCGTCGCCACTCAGTCTTTTAACGACCAAAACCCAGGAACTTCTGGACTGCGAAAAAAAGTGAAAGTTTTTCAACAACCTGGTTATTTGGAAAACTTTGTCCAAGCTATTTTTGATTCGCTGGAGGATTTTTCCGGTAAAACCTTGGTCTTGGGTGGTGATGGTCGCTATTTTAACCGAACTGCTATCCAACGTATTATTAAAATCGCGGCTGCCAACGGTTTCGGTAACTTAATTATAGGGCAGGGCGGCTTATTATCAACCCCAGCCGCATCAAATATTATTAGGAAATACAAGGCATTTGGCGGCTTGGTGTTATCTGCCAGTCACAATCCTGGTGGTCCTGATGAAGATTTTGGCATCAAGTACAATACTGAAAACGGTGGGCCAGCTTCCGAAAAGCACACCGATGCTTTCTTTAAGCGCAGCCAAGTCATTGATGGTTATAAAATAGCTGTTATGGATGATGTCGATTTAGACCAGATTGGTACGCAGCAATTGGATGGGATTGCCATCACCATTATTGATCCCGTCAGCGATTATGCCGAATTGATGCAATCCCTGTTTGATTTCCCCTTGCTTAAACAAAGCATTAGCAGCGGTGATATCACCCTGCTATTTGATGCTATGTCCGCGATTACAGGCCCTTATGCCAAGCGGATTTTGGTCGAATTGTTGGGAGCAAGCCCAGAATCCGTCATCAATGGCGAACCACTGGAAGATTTTGGCGGACACCATCCCGACCCTAACCTTGCCCATGCCCACGAGTTGGCGGAAACCATGTTCGGCGACACTGCACCGACGTTTGGTGCGGCCTCGGATGGCGATGGCGACCGTAACATGATTACTGGACGACAAATATTCGTGACTCCCAGCGACAGCTTGGCAATCATGGCGGCAAACGCGCAGTTGATACCCGCATATTCCAAAGGTTTGGCAGGTGTTGCCCGCTCCATGCCGACCAGCCAAGCGGTGGATCGTGTCGCCGCCAAATATAATATCCCTTATTTTGAGACCCCCACCGGCTGGAAGTTTTTCGGCAATCTGCTGGATGCAGGCAAGATCACCTTATGCGGCGAGGAAAGTTTTGGCACCGGTTCCGACCATGTGCGCGAGAAAGACGGTGTCTGGGCGGTTTTGTTCTGGTTGAATTTGATCGCCGTAAAGCGCCAGTCCGTTGCTGAAATTGTCCACGACCATTGGAAAATATTCGGACGTGATATTTATTGCCGCCATGATTATGAGGCTGTTGATTCAACCCTTGCCAAGGAAATTGTGGAGCATTTACGTAGCCAATTGCCGACCTTACCAGGGCAAATTTTCGGCGAATATGAAGTTAAATTTGCCGATGAGTTCAGCTATACCGACCCCGTAGATGGCAGTGTTAGCAGTAATCAAGGCGTACGTATTGGTTTTGTTAACGGTTCGCGGATGGTATTTCGTTTGTCTGGTACAGGGACAGTTGGTGCGACCTTAAGAATCTATCTGGAACGCTTTGAGCCCGATGCCACAAAGCATAATCAAGATGCACAAGTTGCCTTGGCGGATTTAATTGTTTTAGCTGAACAGTTTTGTGAAGTTAAAAAACGGACGGGGCGGACTGAGCCGGATGTTATCACTTAAGCAATACAGTTTCGGAGTATCCATTAAAAACGGGTCACCTTTAATTTATGGAGATTTAACTTAATTATTTGGTTTCAACTTTTTCCAGAATGCCCTAGATAAGGGCAGATTGAATGGCCGATTCACTACTTTGGTTCGCTTTTTCGAAATGTGATAGGTTGGTGATAATTGGGCGAGATGCGGGAAGGCGCGACTGCTGAGGGTTGGCGGCAAATCAAGTGGCGCAGCCAAGTTTGGCATGTTTAATGCTACTTTAATTGTGTCGGACACATGTCCGGCACAATCATTGTCCACAGTTAATTAGGAGAACGTTATGATTTCTATAGTCGTCTTCACAATAATGATGGTTCTGTTTTTGCTCGATTGGGAACATGTCGATAAAGAACATAAACCACGTTAATGCTGGAAAATGTCAATATCAACGTTAAACAAAGCAGGACGGAGGCAACTTCGTCCTGCACGATTTGATTCGGTAAGAACGCAGCTCTCCGTTAATGGATTAAAGTGGTCTTCGACCCCAAGTTACGCTATCTAAATGATTATTTGGATAATTCAGTACTGGAAAGCATAAGTGCTTCAGTTCTGGCTTGTAGCTTTTTAATCTTTGCTCAGCTCAACTTTTGGAATTTCGGATTCAATATTATGGGCTATGCCATGCAATGAACAAATCAGCAAAACCCCGGCGGCAATCAATGCGATTTGTTGCAAGGAGGTTTTCATGTCGGTTTTTTTGTGTAGGGAAGGGATTAAATCGGCGACGGCGATGTAGATAAAACTTGAAGCCGCCAGTGCCAGGAAGTACGGCAAGCTGTCGTGCAGGTCTTCTAAGCTGTAATAAGCCAGAATTCCGCCAAGCACAGTGGTTAGGCTGGCGAGGACGTTGTAAAACAGCGCTTTGCTTTTGGAATAGCCGCTGTGTAGTAAAATCGCAAAATCGCCGACTTCTTGCGGTATTTCGTGGGTAGCTACCGCCAAGCTAGTGACGATGCCCAGTTTAACATCAGTCAAAAATGCAGCGGCAATCAACACGCCATCCACAAAGTTATGGATGCCGTCGCCGAGGATAATCAACGTGCCTGCGGATTTATCGAAACCATGGTTGTGCCCGTGATGGTCGTGATCGTGGTTATGCTCGATTTCAAGCGCGTCATCGCCGTGCGCTTCGCAGGTTTCAACGTGGCAATGCCGCCAGATCAGCAGTTTTTCCAACACAAAAAAACCGAGGATTCCGGCTAAAATCGTGCCAGACAGGGTTTGGAATTGTTCGGGTTTAACGTGTTCAAAAGCTTCCGGAATCAGCCCCCAAAATGCTACGGATAATAATGCACCGATAGCAAAGCTGATGCCGTGGGGTATCACTCGATTGCGTTGTTCATCAGGTAGCAACAGGAATACGCCTGCCGCAAGTACACTAAGTACTCCGCCTACGGCAGTAAAGATGATGATTAATAACAATAAATTCAAGCTCAATCTCTCCAGATTAATGTTGCCATACGCCCTGTGTCCTTATCCCGGCGGTAGGAATAAAATCGTTCTTGGTCGGTAACGGTGCAAAAATCACCGCCGTAAATCTTACTTATACCTAACGCAGCCAAGTTAATGCGTGCGAGTTGATAGATGTCGGCTAACCATTTACCTTGGTTTTTCTGTTTAAAAGCAGAAGCATACTCAGCCGATTTTGCTACATAAGCGGCACGTACTTCATCGCCAACTTCAAAGCTGTCAGGGCCAATTGCTGGGCCTAACCAAACCAGCACATCTCGACTTTGTAAGGCTGCGATTGTATTGTCGATTACTCCATCCAACAGACCGCGCCACCCGGCATGAATTGCCGCTATTTCACTGCCATCGGCAGCACAAACCAACAGAGGTAGACAGTCCGCCGTCATCACTACACAAACCACGTTCGGCTGGTTGGTATAACTGGCATCCGCTTGCGGTAGTGTTTCTGTTCTGGTTGCTTTAACGGCAAGGTTACTATGGATTTGGTTCAACCAGACGGGTTCGGAAGGCAAGTCCAATAGCGTTTTTATGATATGCCTATTTTGGCTAACCAGTTCGGGACTATCGCCGACATGGGTAGCGGGATTTAAGCTAGCATAGTCGTCTTGGCTGACACCACCAGTACGTAAGGTCGTTGCCGCATGGATATTGGCAGGTGCTGGCCAATCCGGTTGCAGCCAGTGCTTATTAAGTCCTTCGACAAGGCTCTCCTGAGCGTAGCCGAAGGACTCATGACGAACGGTAAAGGGTTGATTCCGTTCGTGGTGAGCTTGCACCATAGGCACTTCCGTTGGTAGTCGAACCATGAATGGAATCAACTTGTTCAGAGATTCCTTAAGGTTCATTTTCTGCCAAGGCTTTAATCAACCTAACCATATCGTCAGGTAAGGGCTGTTCCCATTCGCAATATTCATCCGTCACCGGATGTTGCAAGCCCAATTTTGCTGCATGTAAGGCTTGGCGCTTAAAACTGCGGAGTTCTTTCTCTAATTCAGCGCCGCAATTAGGCGGCATTTGAAAACGTCCACCGTAAACCGGATCGCCCAACAACGGATAGCGGATATGCGCCATGTGTACCCGAATTTGATGGGTGCGCCCCGTTTCCAACATCATTTGTACCAATGTGTGATGAGCATAGCGTTGGACGACGCGGTAGTGGGTGACGGCAAACTTGCCGGACTCCCTTACCGTATAGCGTTTGCGGTCGGTAGGATGCCGTCCTATCGGCTCATCGACCGTGCCACCGGCAGTCATGCGGCCTCGTGACACCGCCAGATATTCTCGGGTAATTTCGCGCTCTTGCAGTTGTTGCGTCAGGCTGTTATGAGCTTGCAAGGTTTTGGCGACCATTAGTAAACCGCTGGTTTCCTTATCAATTCTGTGGACGATGCCCGCCCTAGGTAAGGTTTCCAGGCTTGCGTCGTGGTTAAGCAAGGCGTTCAACAAAGTTCCATTCCAATTGCCAATCGCCGGATGCACAACTAATCCGGCGGGCTTGTTGACGATTAATAAGCTGTCATCCTCAAAGATAATATCTAGCGGAATAGGTTCTGGCGTAGATTCGATAATGACTTCGGCTTCGGCATCGAGTGTGATTTCTTCCCCGCCATCCAGTTTAGCTTTAGGGCTAAGCAAGATTGCATCATTAACTTCGACCCGCCCAGATTTAATCCAGGTTTGCAATTTACTGCGGGAATAATCTGAAAACAGTTCGGCAAGTACCTGATCCAGGCGCATTCCTGCCAGTTCATAAGGCACTGTTTCTATAAATTTTGCCATAACACTACTTCTGATTAGTTCAACGATACGTTATACTCGCTTGTAAACAGTCGTTTCCAACCCTGAGAACGTGTGGCGAGTAAACCCAACATCATACAACGTGTCGTTAGTCCTATGCGATTATTTTCGTTTAAATTATTAGTTATTCTGTCTTTAGTTGTATCAATACAAGGCTGTACTGCCCTAAAGAGTTTGTATTCTGGCGATTCAGATTCCAGTAAAAATGAATGTGCGGATTGGAAAGATTATGAATCCAAAGATGACGAGGATGATTGCGTCGATTGGGATGCCAACAAATTTCGCAGTCAGGCAAAAAAAGCTGTCGATGGTGGCAATTACGAGAAGGCCATCAAAGTTTATGAAGCATTAGAAGCACGCTTTCCCTTTGGTCCAGATTCGTCGCAGACCCAATTGGATATTGCTTACGCGTATTACAAAAATTCCGACCCTGAATCCGCTATTGCTGCGGCAGATCGGTTTATCAAAATGAATCCGCGCAATCCTAATGTCGATTACGCCTATTACCTAAAAGGTTTGGTCAATTACAACCGCGATATTGGTTTCACCCAACGTTTTATACCCACCGATGCGTCGCAACGCGATCCAGGCAATGCCCGTAACGCCTACGATATTTTTGCTGAATTGGTTCGAAAGTATCCAGACAGCAAGTATGCGCCGGATTCGCGTAAACGAATGGTTGCGCTAAAAAACAATCTTGCCATGCATGAAGTTCATGTCGCCAGATACTATATGAAGCGTAAGGCATATGTTGCCGCTGCCAACCGAGCTTCTTATGTGGTTGAAAAATATCAGCGCACCACCGCCGTACCTTATGCCCTGCAAGTGATGCAGGAAGCTTACGCTAAGTTGGATATGCCGGAACAAGCCAAAGATGCGGAAAACGTCTACAAGCTCAATTTCCCCAACGGCCCACCTGTGCCTGAATACGAAAATGCGACGGTGTCTCATAAGGTCTGGGATTTTATTGGGCTTGAGAAATAATCTTTCTTATCTTTCGAGAATAATTCGCAGATTTCGTTTTTCAACTCAGTTACTCGGACGATTGAAATAACAGAGTTAAACGGTTTGTCATAAAGCATCTTCTTTATCATCATCTGCAGTCAAATCTGAAATCTCTTTTAGCCTTGAGATAGCTTTGAAATTGATGCTGTTTTCTGGATAGCTGCCTTCATCATCTAAGGTTCCGACGGTTTTGCCCGTTAATAACTCCAGCGTTTCGTCAACAGTTGCTACCGCATAAATTGAAAATAACCCTTGCGCAACGGCATCTATAACTTCTTGTTTTAACATCAGGTTGCGTTTGTTGGCGGCGGGAATGATAACCGCATGGTCGCCGCTAAGGCCTCTTGCCTGGCATAAGCGGAAAAAGCCTTCAATTTTTTCGTTAACCCCGCCAATTGCTTGCACCTCACCGTATTGATTTATTGAACCCGTCACCGCGAAAGTCTGCTTGATCGGGGTGCGGGTTAGTGCGGAGATAAGACAACACAGCTCCGCCAAGGATGCGCTATCACCGTCTATGTGTCCATAAGACTGTTCGATGGCGATGCTGGCGGAGATCGCTAAGGGGAATTGCTGTGCGTAGCAATGGCCGAGGTAGCCGGTCAATATCATCACACCTTTTGAATGGATGGCTTGACCAAGTTCCGCTTCGCGCTCAATATCGACAATGCCCCTGGAGCCAGGATATACGGTCGTAGTAATTCGTGCAGGTGCACCAAAACTGCTCCCGCCTATTTCAAGCACGGTCAACCCGTTGATTTTTCCTACCGCCGCGCCCTCGGTGTCGATAAGGATTGTGCCGTCAAGCATTTCTTCCAGCACCATCTGTGAAATTCTGCCGTTGCGGTGTTCCCTAGCCGCCAAAGCCTGTTCGATATGCACTTTATCAATTTGATCATCGTTGCTTTGGCGGCTGAATAGTTGCGCTTCAGAGATGATATCGAGTGAATCGTTGATGTGGGCGGAAAGTTGATGCTGATGTTCTGACTGCCGGCAACTGTGTTCGATGAGCCGTTGTATAGCCGCTTTCGTCAACGGTTTAGTGCCTGAATCCAGCGCGTGTTTCATCATGAGGGCAGCAAACTGCTGGGTGGATTCATTACTGAGCGGGATATAACTATCAAAGTCGGCGAGGACTTTGAAGATCTCATTAAACTCGCTATCCAATTCTTCAAGTAGATAATAAATATCCCGCGAGCCGACCAGGATAAGCTTGATATCTAAAGGTATATTCTGGGGTTTTAAGGTGACAGTGTTGACTCCTAGATCAGAATAAGGCGATTCGATTTCAATACGACCCGATTGCAGGGCACGTTTTATACCTTCCCATACAAACGGGTAAGTCAGTAATTTTTCCGCATCGAGTATGAGGTAACCACCATTGGCCTTATGTAAGGAACCTGGGCAAATCCGTCGGTAATTTGTGATTAATGCGCCTTGGTCGCTAACGTATTCAATACGTCCAAATAGGTTTTGGTAGGTTGGGTGCGGTTCATAAATAACGGGTGCGCCGCTATTATGTTCGTGATCGACTAAATTGTTAGGCGCATAAAGCTCGATCAACACAGACCGTTTGGTGGCGTTATTGCTGGGTTCCAGTGCGCGAGTCGGTGCCAGATAGTCGGTAATCGTGTTATTCAGATTTTTTTTGATTTCTGACAGGTAATGATAGGCCCCATCCATACCCTGATATTTTTCTTCAAGAGCTGTAAATAGGGGCGTGATGCCCAGTTGAACGGTTTCATAATCGAGTTGTTTGGTTTTTTCCACCATATTCCTCCGCCATTGGGGAAGATCCAAAAGCACATTACTAAGATATTCCTCAAGTTCTTCAACATGTTGATGAAAAGCATCCCGTTCAGATTGGGGTAATTCCGCGAATTGGTCTTCATCCAGGGACTTATTGTTTTTGAATGGCGCAAAAGTAATGGCTTCGTTTTCTCGAAACAGCGCTACGTGAATTTTTCTAGCCCGTTTCTCCACTAAGTCAATCGCAGAATTATATGATTGGTTAAAAGACCGTTCGATGGCCGATTTCTTTTGCTGATAACTGGGGCTTTCAAACGCGGCAGGGAAGGTAAGCAGGACATTGTCGATCAAGTTTTCGATGTCATTGCTGAATTGTGCGCCTTGTCCTGCCGATACCTTGATAGCGAGCGGCTCTCTCGGATTGGCAAAGTTATCAACGTAAGCATAAGAAGCTGGAGTTGGTAGATTTCGAGACAGTTGATTCAAATGGCTGGTAATCATGGATAAACGGCCTAAGCCAGGTTCTCCCATAACGAAGACGTTATAACCCGGATTGGTCATGGCAATGCCAAATTCCAGTGCGGATTGCGCTCTGGGCTGGCCTAAGATAGTTTTTTGTAGTGTTGATACGGCATCTAATTCAAAATCCGCTATAGCTATAGTTAATTTTAAGGATTCAGGTTGGAGTTTTAAGGTTTCTGGCATGAGGCAGGGAAGGTGGCTTACATAAAGCGTGGAATTCTAACATTGTTCTGGGCAAACACCGATTGGCTAGGCTTAGAACTGATTTTGTGGCGAGGATGTGAGCGGTGGTTACAACGTTTCGATATTGTTGTATGATAAATCCCGCGCTACCCAAAACGGCTGTTTCTTTTGGTGGTTTTATTGTTTTCAATTAAGGGGAACTCTAAAAACCCCCTTTCCCTTTGGGAGAGGGCTAGGAAGAGGGTTGTAAATGCTTGATTTTAAATCCCTCATCCCAACCTTCTCCCAGAGGGACAAGGAGTTTGTTGAATTTTTAGAGATCCTTTTAAGAAATCACTGCCAGAATGTGTTGTAAACGTAGCCTAGGTTTTTATGTACACTTTTTTAGTCAGTTCATCCATATACAGATAAATACTATGCGTAAATTAAAATTAATCATTCTTTTTTTAGTAAGTTTCTCGTTGGTTCCCTTGATTGTCGGCTGCGCTGGCGGTAAAACCTATGAAAGCACCGGTGAACACTTCGATGATTCTATTATTACCACCAAAGTCAAAGCATCCATTGTGGGAGACTCTAAGCTTAAGGTACTGCAAATCGGTGTTGAAACCTTCAGGGGGGTTGTGCAACTGAGTGGTTTTGTCAATTCTAACGAAGCGGCAACTAGAGCTGTCGATTTAGCTCGGAGAGTCAAAGGTGTTAAGCAAGTTAATAACAGCCTGATCGTAAAGTAACTTGGTTTCCACGTTGCTTTGAATTATAAGCTGACTATTAAGTCGTACCAGTTGTTTGTCATTATAGGGTTTTTTAAATCTCCTCACCCTAACCTTCTTTCGACATATCGTTCACTGCCCCCTCGTTATCAAGCCACATGGATGTGGAAAATGCAGTAATTCCACCCACTACCTTCAGCCATATGCATCCAGCGGGCGAGGGAACGAGAATGTCAGTATTTGTACGGTGGACCAGTCAGCTAGAGTGCTTGTTGGTCTTTTGGATGAGTCTCACTGTTATCCAGTGAGAAGTCACCAGCCATCAATGCAGGAATTTCATTGCCGGAAACGGGGCGGCTGAATAGGTAGCCCTGCATGATACGACAACCTAACCCCAGCATGACGGATGCTTGTTCTCTGGTTTCTACACCTTCGGCAACCAGGGTGAAGTTCAAGGCGTTAGCCAAGCCTATAATAGTGCCGAGCAGTAAAGGCGTATGCGGGTTGCTCAACAAATCTTCGATAAACATTTTATCAATTTTTAAACCATCAAGAGGTAGTTGTTTTAACGAAGCCAAGCTAGAAAATCCGCTACCAAAATCGTCTATCGCTATTTTCACGCCAAGTGACCTCAGTTGATTGAAAATTTCTACACGGCCTAAAGCTTGCAATCCGTTTTCTGAGATTTCCAATAGCAGGAATTCGGCAGGAACTTGGGTTTCTTCCAACAATTCCTTAATCGTATCCAGGAAGGTTGGATCTTGAAAGTAAGCGGATGAAATATTTACACCGACCTGAATGTAAGGTAGGCCAGCGCGATGCCATTCGGCAATCTGTTCACAGGCCGTTTTAAGCGCCCAACGCCCCATTTGCGATATTAAACCCAGTTGTTCGGTAAGGGCAATGAAGTCGCTTGGCGAGATGATCCCTTTTTCAGGGTGTTGCCATCGAGCTAAAGCCTCAACACCAATAATTTTTCCGGTAACCAGCGATATTTGCGGTTGATAGAACAAAACGAATTGCTCATTTGCCGAAGCTTCACGTAACATAAACTCTTCTTTCTGGCGCTCTTCTATCTGGCTCGACATCTGTGAAGAATAGAAAATGCAACGTTGTTTACCCGTCTGTTTAGCCAAATACATTGCAGTATCGGCTGCTTTCAATAATTCTGGTTCGCTCGTGCCATCTTTTGGAAATAAAGCGATTCCTATGCTTGCACTGGGTTTGATCTGTTGATTGTCCAGCATTAACGGCAGATTGATTTTTTGTAGACAGCGTTTGGCGACTTCTGCAACACTAACTTCATCGGTAATGTTATTGAGGATGACGCAAAATTCATCGCCACCCAAACGGACGATAAAGTCTACTTCCCGTGCCACGAGTTTAAGTCGTTGGGCAATTTCCTGAAGAAGCTGGTCGCCAAAATGATGGCCAAAATGGTCATTGATGCCTTTAAAGCCATCCAAATCAATAAACATAAAGGCAAACTGAGTTTTGCGTTGTGTCGCAGACTTTATGATGTCTTCCATGCGCTCTTGGTAATAAGAACGGTTTGCCAAGCCGGTGAGGTGGTCGAAGTAGGCTAACCGATGAATTTGCTTTTCAGTTTGTTTCTTATGGGAAATATCTTGGACGATGCCGGTGATAAATAGAATATGCTTATTGCTTAAAGCTTCAATTTCCTGTTGCACTTCAATAACTTCTGATGGAGTGATGTTGATCCTGTATTCGATGTGTTGAATGGCTTTGCTATGGGCGGCGGCGGTAATGACATCTTTGACGAAATCGCGGTCTTTAGGATGAACCAGTTGAATAAAGCCAGCGAGTGAACCGTCAAATGTATTCAAATCAATACTGCATAATTGCGCTAGTTGATCAGAAATAGTGAATTTATCGCGCTGTGTGTCCCAAGTCCAATAACCCAAGCGGGCAATGCGTTGGGCTGCAGTCAATTGAAGTTTGCTGTCCCTGAGTTCGGCCGTGACTTGTCCTGCGCGCAAGCCAAAATTCACACGTTGAACGAGAATTGGGTAGTTAATAGGTTTGGCAATAAAATCGGTAGCACCTGCATCAAATGCCTTATTGATGGAATTCAGATCATCCATGCCCGTCGCCATAATAATAGGGATGTCAGTCAAGGCCGGATCTTGTTTTAATAACCGACAGGTTTCAAAACCGTCAATATCAGGCATATTGGCATCGACCAGGATAAGGTCTGGCAACTGTTTTTTGATTTGTTTTAAGCCTTCAGAGCCACTCGCCACGGCATCGACAATAAATGACGCAGTACGTAATATAGAGCTGGTAATCAAACGAAATCCGGGGTCATCATCAATAAGGAGAATTCTGTTCCGGGGTTGACTTTTTTGTAGTTCTACAGCCTCTATTTCATCGAAGTTTGCAACAGAAGAAGTGGATATTTCTTTGTGTAAAGCCGCTATTACCGCAGGCAAGTCATCCGTCATAGTCCCTATAATTGCGTCCGCACCGTCCGTATGGCCTTGTCTGCCAATCGTTTCCAGTAGTGCGGCATTTTTGGCCATTGCTTGTGCGCCCAGATTGCCACAGGAAGATTTAAAATTATGGGCAATGTTGGCCACGCTCGTCGCATTGTTATTTTTTACCGCTTCATTTAGCTGGGCAATTTCTTTAGGCGCAGAGTCCAGAAACATCTCTATGGCCTTATCCAGCAAGTTTTCGCCGCTGGAGGTAGTCAAAGTACGTAAATTTTCAAGCGCAGCTTGGTTAAGCATCACCCCAGGATTCTGTTCTTCTGCATCTGCAGTTGGGCTGTCAGATTTTTTTGTTGAAGTTTTATGCCCCGCAGGCAACCACTTTTCTAGTACCTCTTGCAATTGCTTTCGGGAATAAGGCTTGCTGAGATAATCATCCATTCCAGCAGCAGTGCATTGTTCAACAACGCCTTTTTGGACATCGGCGGTTAAGGCAACAATAGGGGTGCGCTCAAGATTATCAGCGTGTTCTTTTTGTCTTATTTTGTTGGTGGCTTCAAACCCATCCATTCCAGGCATGTGACAATCCATGAGAATGAGATCAAAATCGGTATTGGCTGATATTTGCACGGCTTCCAAGCCATTTTGCGCGACCTGTACGTTGCAGCCGATGATTTGAAGAATGCCTTTTGCAACCTCCTGATTAATCAAATTATCTTCCGCTAATAGTATATTTCCCTGTAACTGGAATTCATCTTCATTGGCACTTGTTTCGGAGGAAATGACTGATTTGTTACCTGCTGGATCAAAAACATCCAATAATGTACATAACAAGCTTTTCTGGATGACGGGTTTGTTTAAAAAATAGCGAATCCCGTATTGAGTGTATTGACTGGCATCAATGGGTGCATGGGTTGATCCTAATATAATTACCGACAGTGCTGGAATACGAGGTTCCGTATGTATCGCAAGTGCCGTAGTAAGGCCATCCATGCCTGGCATCTGGTAATCTAATAATACACATTGATAAGGGTTGCTGAGCCTTGCTGCTTCAATTAATGCCTTAAGTGCTGATTCCCCATTTTCTACACAATGACACAGAATTCCCCAGTGTGAAAGCTGGTCGTAAAGAATAGCGCGATTCGTTTCATTATCATCAACAACCAGAACTAGCTGATTTTGTAAGGTGTTGACATCCGCATTGTGGCTGGCCGATTCAGGCAAAAAATCGATATTAAGACTAAAAAAGAAGCTAGAGCCACTGCCTACTTGGCTTTTTACTTCAAGTTTCCCACCCATTAGAGCGACTAATTTTTTGGAAATAGCCAGACCCAAACCAGTGCCTCCGTAGGAACGGGTGGTCGAGTTGTCAGCTTGAGTAAAGCTGTCGAATATCTGAGCTTGTTGATCGGGAGGTATGCCTGAACCGGTATCGATGACTTCAAACAGCAAGCTTCTACCGTGTTCATTTTCTAAAGCATTGAGCCAACTAACTTTTAGTTCAATTTGACCTTGTTCGGTGAACTTTATGGCATTGCCCAGTAGATTAACCAAAACCTGTCTGAGCCTTTCCTCATCAGCTATGACTTTACCGTTCAGATCGTGTGGCAGGTTTAAAATTAACTCAAGATTTTCCCGCTCAACCTGGGTTGATAGCATTTCCGCCGTTTCTTCAAGAAGTTGGCGAAGCTCAAATTCCTTGGACATCAGTTGAAATTTTCCAGATTCAATTTTGGAAAAGTCGAGAATGTTATTGATGATTCCGAGCAGGGATTTTCCTGAACGAAACGCGGTTTCTGCAAGCTGTTGCTGGCGAGAACCCAGTTCGGAGTTAAGCAATAGTTCAGTCATACCGAGAACGCCGTTCATCGGTGTGCGGATTTCATGGCTCATGGTTGCCAGAAATTCACTTTTAGCTATGCTAGCGGCTTCTGCTTTGCGTGCCAGCGCGAAAGCTTCATTAGTCTTTTGTTGTAAGTCAAAAGTCCGCTGGAGGACTTCTTCTTCCAGATTTTCACGATGCGTCAAAACCTGCACGTGGTAGAGCGCTAAATCGCCGGACATTTTATTAAATGACTCGGCTAGTTCAGAAATCTCATCGTTTTTTGACGAAACCGTCAATTCTTTGCCAAAATCACCTCTAGCGATGGCATGTGTGGCTGAAACCAATTTTTTAATGGGTTGGGTGATGCGCCGTGTTTGCCAAATCGTCAATAATATACCCAGGATGATCGTAAACGGGGCAATCAACAAGGTGTCTAAGATGAATTTTTTGGTATTTTTATAAATACTGTTCTGACTGATGCCCAGTTGAACGTAACCGATTATTTCGGGAACATGTGATTTTGGCCGTCCCGTTGCGGTAAAGTCCTGATCCAGGCTGTTACCCAGCATTCCAGCCTTCATATGAATAGGGGTGACGATATTGATGTAATTGTTACCTTTAGAATCAATGTATTCGGTGGTCTGAACGCTGCTTGCAAGAAAGTCGCTTTCAGCTAACTCGGGTAGCGTTGGCAAGTGATATTGATTTCTTTCAGTTAACGTTTCACCTTCATTGTTATAAACCAGGATATAAGCGATATCCTTGTTGTCCTCCAGGCTTTGCAGGGACTGTCCGATAGCTTCCTGGTTTTCCGTATAGATGCCATAAACAATGTTTTTGGACAGCATATTGGCGATTTCCTCGCCACGTTCGGTAAAACTTCTGAATGCGCTGTTTTGATGTTGCCAAATAATAAAACCGCCGGTGAGCACAGCCGTCAGTATAATCAGGAAAATAGTCAGTATATTAAATTTTGAAGCAAGTGATCTCAAACGATTGATCTCATCAGTGGTTATGCTGTTAATTGAATACCAGTTTAGCGTTATTAAGTAGCTGTTCAGGAATGTCCAAATTCATATGTTCAGCAATCTTAGTGTTGATAGTATAGGTGATTTTGCGCGCATGTTCAGGGTGAACTGATCCTACGGGTGCGCCAGCCAATATTTTTTGTGCCAAATCGGCACATTGTTTGCCTAAATCCTCATAATCCCACGATAATGCGTAAAACGCCCCCGATTTAACCCAGTTATCAGACAAGCCAATCAAAGGCACTTTATTGCTGAAGGTTGCTAACAGCACCTCTTTTGCCGTATTGACAGACATAACCGTTTCATCAGGAATAGCAAAAAGTATTTCGATATTGTTTGCAAGCTGGTCGAGGGCATACGGTAATTCCTTGGGTGATTTAACCTCTATGGCTGTCAGATTAAAACCTGCTTGTTGACTCGCTGCCTTGGCGGCTTGAATGGTAGCTGCATTCTCGTCTGGGTTATACAAAATAGCGACCGCTTTTTGCAGGGGAAAAAACTTCCTTAACCACTGAAACTGCGTTGTTAATGGATAGCTAAGGCTAACACCGGTCATATTAGCCGACTTTTTGATCACCTCGTCCTTAAGCACCATCGTAGAAACAATAGGAATACGCGATGTCTGAAGGCTCGTCCAGTTCGTTGCCTCGCCGCCCAAGGCATAGATTAAATCAGGCTTGATGCGCTCTATTTCCTTAGCATCGGGTGATTCACCCTGCGTTAGCGTCAGTTCAGTAAACTTTATCTGGGTCTGCGCAGAAATTTGCGCTTTAAAGCCACGTATTGCCTCCTGATAAGGCGTATCACTAGAGCTGGCAATGACCAAAATAGTCGCCGTCTTTGCTGCCAGAAGTGGGGTTGACCACAGCCAAAAGAGGATGAAAGTGGCGAACAATCGTTTGAGGAAACCGTTAAAAATAGTTTCTAGGGAGTACGTCTTATCCCTTCTCCCTTGAGGGACGACTGCATCCATGCAGTCGTCACCCCGACCCTCTCCAGCAGGAGAGGGGGCAAAATCGCAGTGCAACGCATTGTTAGGAGTTAGTACGTTAAATTCCATAAATCGAGAACAAGTCAAACCGTCCGTAAAGATACAGCTTAGTGTTTGCCGCTCACCTCTGCAATTAGTACAAATACCTAGCGCACGGTGAAGTTTCGATTGAATGCTTAATAACATTTGGATCGTTGTTGGTTATTTATTTATGTAATAACAGTTTTTGTGACTAAAAAGAATTTGTAAAACCTCAAAAAGCCCCCTCTCCATTGAGGGAGAGGGCTATAAATGCTTGATTTTAATTCCCTCATCCCAACCTTCTCCCAGAGGGAGAAGGAGTTTTTTGAATGTTTAGAGATTCCCATAAGAAGAATCTCTAAGCATTCAAAAAGCCCCTTTTCCATTGCATGGGTATCTACACAAGTATCTGCCCCCTCTCCTGTTGGAGAGGGTCGGGGTGAGGAGCATAAAATCAATCAGTTAATTCTCTCTAACCCTAGCCCCCCGGCAACTGTTCCCGTCGCTGTCCTACTCCTGCATCCATGCAGAGCCGCCCCAAAGGCAGAATGGTTTTGGAGGTTTCTAAAGCGCCAGATTTAAAAATCCATACTGCCCTTAACCCTAAACTGTAAGCCGTCCTGTTGTATCGCATTTTGCTTATGGTCTGCTGAAGCCGGATCGAAATAGCGTTGGTCGAATAAATTGTAAACGCCCGCCGATAGTTCCAAGCCTTTGACCCAGTTCTGGGTATAAACGGTGAGATTGCTGATGACGTAATCACCAACCCTGCCGCCTTTATTTCCGTTGGCATCTTTAGGAGGGGTTTTTCTGCTGCTCATAAACTGGGTTTCAAAGCCCACAAACACCTTGTCTTGCCAAAGCGGGGCGATTAAATTGAGCTTAACCATATGTTCAGGGGAGTTGGTCAAGCGTTCGCCGGTTTTTTTATCTGTGGTATTCTGCCAAGAATAACTAAGCCGCCCTTGAAAGCCATCACCCCAGGTATTTTCAATTTGCGTCTCAAAGCCAATGGAGTCCACATTGCGGTTATTTTGGTATTGAACCAGACTGTCACTATTTGTTGTTGAAGTAATATTATCCGTTATGCTGGTGTGGAATACATTGAGCTCGGTACGCAATTGGCGGGTAAAATAATGCTCAATAATAAATTCCACGGTATCCATTTTTTCGGGTTTTAAGTCTCGATTCTTAACCTGTACATCAGGAATACTAAAATTTAGTTCAAATTGATTAGGCGCTCGGAAGGCTTGACCATACAACAGTTTGAAGGTTGTGCTTTGCCACGGCGCGTAGATTAAGCCAACGCGCGGGTTGATAGTGCTACCGAAAATGCTGTAATAATCATAACGTACCCCCACATTCAGGCTGAGGGTATCGGTGATGGAATAATCGTCCTGGGCAAATAATGCCCATTGATAGGTGTTGACGTTTGACCCTGGAACAGAATTAGGGGCAACTTCAAAGAAATTAGTCAAATATTGGTGAAAATTACCCTGATATTGTCCTCCCACAGTAATGTGGTGATCGTCCCACACTAACTTACTGGCTTCTAATTCGGCACGCCACCATTCACCGTAAAAAAGGTTTTTATTAATTGAAGTGGAGGACGGCGGGGTAGGGCTGGAACTAAAGGGTAAGTCGCCCCTAAAGCGGTAATTGTTGTAGGAGAGCCGCGACTGTACGTTTAATTGATTCTCAAAAGTATGGTCATACTTCAGTTCAACAAAATTAGCTTGATCAACAAAAGTTTGCGCATGGCTATTAAACTGCGTATTAAAGGAGGCTGTTGGGATGTCTTTTGTCCTATCAACGTGCAAACCCTGGAAGGAGAAATCTCCGAAACTTGCCTTCGCCATTAATTTTCTGGATTGTTCACTGTCATTACCAGTACTCAGGCCATTATTGGTCGAGGGGGCATCAAACTCTTTATAGAATAGTTTGTTATAGCCTTGGCTGTCATAAAAAGTACCGGTAACAAAGGCCTCCAGGCCATTTTTAAAGCGATTGCCATAACTGGCACTGGTTTTATGGGTATCATTGCTGCCATAAGAATATTTAATGTTCGCGCCATGTTGGTCACGCCCACGCTTAGTGATGACATTAATTACCCCGAATACGGCGCTGGTGCCATACAACGAGGAGCTGGGGCCGCGCACCACTTCCACCCGCTCAATAATATCCACATCAACTGGGAATGCTTCAGACGTGTCAAATGCATCAAACAAATTATCATTAAAGCGATGTCCATCTATTAAAAGTAACACTCGGCTATTAAAGTCCGATGGCAAACCAAATCCACGGGCACCTACGTAGCCGTTGTTTCGATCACGCGTGTTATAAAAGCCACGGAGACTTGACAAAATGGCTCCAAAGTTTCTGTAACCGTATTTTTTTATTTCATCGCCCGTCACAATGCTGATGGATGCCGGTGCCTTGGTCACTTTCTGTTCATACTTAGATGCACTATAAACCGAAGGGATGTCCTGAAATAGTGACGAGCTGCTGTCACTTGCTGGAGCTTGCAGTGTTGCGAAGTCATCTGCTGCATAAGCTAAGGATTGCAAAAGCAAAATGCCAAGATTACAGGCTAACCTTACTTGTGTTTGGTACGTCATGAGCGCCACATGGTGTTGATAAATACTGGGTATCTCTAAAAATCCCCTCTCCCTCTGGGAGAGGGCTAGGGTGAGGGTTGTAAATGCTTGATTTTAAATCCCTCATCCCAGCCTTCTCCCAGAGGGAGAAGGAGCTTTTTGAATCTTTAGAGATTCCCTACTGATGCAACTATAGATTATTTTTTGACCAATATGGTTTTTATGTGAATTTTTTTGCATAACTCGACGGACGAATGAATCTGATAATAGCAATATTTGAAATTGTAGCTAAACTGTGCTTGGGTTCTCCTTAAATTTACCTCAATAAGGTGCTAATAAATTGACCAGTTCAACACTCCACTATGACCGTACAATGAAGTTTATTTCGCATTCTTGTGATTTGGGCATTGTTCAATTGAAAGTTGAATCCGATCATTACGATGGACGAGTCGTAAGAGTGCAGGGCAGGGATATCATCAACTTTGGGAATTGCAGCTACGTGGGACTTGACACTTGTGAAGCATTGAAGCAAGGAGCTATCGATGCTGTTACGCGTTATGGTAACCTTTTTGCCAGTTCTCGGCTGGCCATTGGGTTAGACTTGAATGAACAGCTTGAGGGGTTGCTGGATCAAATTACCGGATATCATACCCTAGTAACACAGACCACGAGCTTAGGTACTTTGTCTGCCATTCCGGTAATTGTTTCACCTAATGACTTGATTGTTTTGGATCATCAAGTACATGCCAGTGTGCAAATAGCTGTAAAAATCGCGCAAAGCCAAGGCAGCAAAGTGGCTATGATCCGTCACAATAACATGACGGCGCTGGAAGATATCATCAAAAAACAAAAACGAAACTACGAAAAAATATGGTACATGGCCGATGGGATGTATTCGATGCTAGGCGATCCATGTCCCATTGAAGACATGTATGGGCTGATGGATCGTTATCCGAATTTTCATTGTTTTGTCGATGATGCCCATGGTATCAGTTGGATTGGTGAGCGTGGCAAGGGTTATACCTTAGACCGGCGGCCATTACACCCACAAATGGTATTGGTAATGTCCTTAGCTAAAGGCTTTGGAGCCTGTGGTGGTGTTTTGGTATTCCCGACCGCAGATGCCCGTCACTTGATCAGATGTTTAGGGTCATCGTTGATTTATAGTGGCCCTATACCTACGCCGGTGCTGGGCGCTTGTATTGCCTCTGCCAAGCTGCATTTAACGGATGAGATTACGTTCAGACAAAAAGCCTTACATGCCCGTATTAAGTTTTTCAAGGAGAAAGCCTATGCTTATGGCTTACCTTTAGTCAATCACAGCTTTTCACCGATTTTTTATTTTGGTGGGGGGTCAGAAGAGAATGCGTATCATATAGCCAAAAAATTGCTCGATGACGGATTCCTTGCCACTATCTGTAATTACCCTGTTGTTCCCAAAAAGAATGCCGGTATAAGGGTGTCACTAACCACACACAACACCTATGAAGATATAGAAAACCTCTTGTCAATAATGGCAGACGTGGTGGATGGTTTGGAGAAAGAAAATAAATTCGACAAAGAAAAAATCTACAAAGATTTCCGCGCGTTAGAAGTGGCATAAACAGGTAGGGGCAAAAAATCTGCGTGACGGGGTATGTTTCCGCGTGACGGGGTATGTTACCCCGTTACTCACGTTTATGCGACGGTGACGTTATTGAACCACGTCGAAATCTTGTGAACGGGGCAACATGACCCGTCCGGCTGCATAGGTATCTACACAAGTATCTGCCCCCTTCTCCCTCGAGGGAGAAGGCTGGGATGAGGGGGATGTAAATAGTTGATTTATTCTCTGCGTGACGGGGTATGTTACCCCGTTACTCACGTTTATGCGACGGTGACGTTATCGAACCACGTCGAAACCTTGTGAACGGGGCAACATGCCCCGTCCGGCTGCATAGTGGCATAAACAGGTAGGGGCAAAAAATATTCCGCGTGAAGGGGTATGTTACCCCGTTACTCCCGTTTTTCCGACGGTGACGTTATTGAACCACGTCGAAATCTTGTGAACGGGGCAACATGCCCCGTCCGGCTGCATAGGTATCTACACAAGTATCTGCCCCTTCTCCCTCGAGGGAGAAGGCTGGGATGAGGGGGATGTAAATAGTTGATTTATTCTCCGTGTGACGGGGTATGTTACCCCGTTACTCACGTTTTCCCGACGGTGACGTTATTGAACCACGTCGAAACCTTGTGAACGGGGCAACATGCCCGTCCGGCTGAGCTAAACCAAGAACGGACGCAACAATAGCTGTTGGAAAAATTACAAACCACTCAACTACATCAAGGACAATTTTGCGGCTAACCATGATTTTCAACAAAACAAATCAATTCTTACCCAAATACCCCGTCTTAATTTCCTTATACGGCAAGCGCCTACGGTATTTAACCCAAACACCTGCCGCCGCTACGAACATCAGTCCACAGGAGGCAAGGCTGGCGTAGATGAGGTGTTTGAGGTGGGAGACTTCTTCTGCCAGTTGCACGTTGGAAACCACGGCTTCGGCTTTTTTGGGTGTGTCTGAATAGGAGCGCAGCACTTTGATGTCATTTTTGAGGTCTGCTATCGTTCCTAAGGAATTATCGACAGAGCCTATTTTTACACTTTGTTCTAGCGTCTTTAATTTGCCTTCAATTGAACCACTGAGTAAGCCGATAAGCTGGCCTTTCAGGGTGTTGACTTCGGAGGATACGGCGGGATTTGTGCCTTGGGAAGCAATCGTGGCCGTGTTTATTTTTGTATAATTATTGATGCCATCCGAACTAGGGATAAACACAAAACCGACCACCAAAACAATAACCATCAACAAAAACACAGCACCCATCAGCAAACGGTTGGCTTTCACCAACTGCTGATGGGAAGGGATTGTTCTCACAACCGCCTGTAATTTAACAATCTCTGTGCGTTTTTCTTGCATGTTGCTCGTTATTATTTTGTCCACCGCTAAAAATTTGCAAAAGACTGTTATTGGGAATCTCTAAAAATTCAATAGTCCCTTCGCCCTTAGGGAGAAGGCTGGGATGAGGGGATTAAAATCAAGTATTTTAAAACCCTCACCCTTAGGTCATAAGTATCTACACAACTTTTCAATATAACAAAAACAATGGGTTGTCAAATCACCAAGCCCCCTCTCCTGCTGGAGAGGGTTGGGGTGAGGAGAATAAAATCAACTGTTTATATCCCCCTCATCCCGACCTTCTCCCTCAAGGGAGAAGGAGCAGATACTTATGCCATTAGGGAGAGGGGATTTCAAGAGATTCCTTATTATTATTTTGGCATCATCACTTTAAAACATTTTTGCAGATAATACCAACTCTGTGATTATACAAGGATAATTTTAGCTTGTTACCACTATTTTCCTGATTTTGGAGTGGCAAACCTAGGTTTGCCACTCCATGTCTATCAATCAAGTGAGAAATTTCACCCGTCCCATTATTTTGAACGCTTTGCCGACGCGATCCGCATCCGTAAGGCATTTAGTTTGATGAAACCTTCTGCATCTTTTTGATTATACGCGCCGCCATCGTCTTCAAAGGTGGCAATATTGGTGTCAAACAAGCTATCTGTTGCAGATGCACGCCCCACTACCGTCACATTGCCTTTATATAATTTAACCCGCACTTTGCCATTAACATTGGCTTGTGAGGCATCAATCATGGTTTGCAGCATCAACCGTTCAGGGCTCCACCAGTATCCATTGTAAATTAAAGACGCATAACGCGGCATGAGTTCGTCCTTCAAATGCGCGACTTCCCGATCCAAGGTTAAGGATTCAATCGCCCGATGCGCTTTCATCATGACGGTTCCCGCTGGAGTTTCATAACAACCGCGTGATTTCATGCCCACATAGCGGTTTTCAACGATGTCCAATCGACCAATGCCGTTGCTGCCAGCGATTTTATTTAGCTTTTCAATCACTTCTGCGGGACTATGGGCTATATCGTCGATGGCGACAACATCGCCCTGTGCGTAAGTTAATTCAAGGTAAGTCGCTTTATCCGGTGCGGCTTCCGGCGACACTGTCCAGCGCCACATGTCTTCTTCCGGCTCCGACCAAGGATCTTCGAGAACACGACCTTCGTAGCTAATATGCAGCAAATTCGCATCCATAGAATAAGGTGAGGACTTACCTTTTTTCATTTCTACGGGAATGTTATGCTTTTCGGCATACGCCATCAGAGTTTCACGCGAGGTTAAATCCCATTCTCGCCAAGGTGCAATAACATGGATGTCTGGCCGTAAGGCATAAGCGCCTAATTCAAAACGCACTTGGTCATTACCTTTGCCTGTTGCGCCGTGGGAAATGGCCTCCGCACCGGTTTCATTGGCTATTTCAATCAATCGCTTTGCGATTAAAGGCCGAGCAATGGACGTGCCTAGCAGATATTCGCCTTCATATACCGTATTGGCACGGAACATGGGGAAAACGAAATCACGGGCAAACTCTTCCCGCAAATCGTCAATGTAGATTTCCTTGATGCCCATTGCCTTAGCTTTTGCGCGGGCGGGTTCGACTTCTTCGCCTTGTCCCAAATCGGCTGTAAACGTCACAACCTCACACTGATACACATCCTGCAACCATTTGAGGATGACGGAGGTATCCAAACCTCCAGAATAAGCCAATACTACTTTATTAATTTTCGACATTCTGCCTAACCGTTCTACGTTAAAATGGGCAGGATTATAACTGAAATGTCGATTTTCATCAGTAAGCTAACTTAAGATATTGCTAACAATTCGGATCAAAACCCAATGATTACTGAGATATTTTGTCAGCAGACGTTAAATTGTAAAAATATTTCTTAGCTTTGCGGCGCGATTTTGAATTATAGTCGCCTCGATAAAACAACAATAAAGACCTACCTGTGGAGCCTTTCCGAATGAACGCAAGCATCATGCCGCCTGAATTAAAACAAAAAAAAGACAGGCGACAACAAAAACTTCACCATATCAACCTTCAATTAGCAGCGTTAGGACAACCCACCTGTGAAAGTGATGATGATAAGCAATACCTTGATATTGCTAATGGATTGTTGAAAAAATATTCCCAGCAACGGCGTTTGCTCGCACAATATCGCTGTCCTGCCGACCAGCGTATTGAAGATTTTCTTAACCGGTATTTACTGAGTAACGGCATTAACGAAACCATCCGTATTCCTGGCGAAACCTTTGTGCTTGAGCAAAAAGGACTGGCACGGGAACTTTCTTTACCTTATCAAGCTGATGAATTCCATTCTGCTTATATTGACTCTTATCGGATTCAACAAGGCGTACTGCATAACCCGCAGAATGATAAGCGCACTACCAAAGGAGTTTTTCATATTGCAGCGGGTGGACTGCCCGTGCCTGCTGATAAATCTGAAGTGCCAGTTGCGGCTTATGCAGCAATCCTCACTATTGCCTTATCGCCACCTGACGATTTGCAGTGCTTACCGTTTACAAGCAACCAAACCAATCCTGCAAAATTGTGGGCATCTCTTTTGCAACGGCCTATCGTACGCCCTGAAATTTCCGCTGACAACCCAGCACAAACGATGGAAATCCGATTTTTTGCGCCCGGCGGCCTGGTTGCCAACCTGGATTTTGTCGAATCTATTTTCGGTAATGCCGGAGATCCGTTTCTGCCGGAAAACGACTCTGCCTTAGATATTGACCATTGGACCGGGCACACCGGTTGCATTATCCTCGCGCCGCATCTGGTGCATTGCAACAAAAAAACGTTGGGATTGCCCCACTATGATGATGCCACACCCCGCCAACGCAAAGACGGCATGTGCTGGCAAAATGAAGATGAGTTATATAACGATGGCAAGCCTTTTAAGCTTGTGTGCCGAGATATGCAGGGCATTATCGTGACCATCATTGCCGATAATTATTTCGGCTACAGCAAAAAAGAAATCAAGTCCCAAATCAGCTATGCGTCCAATCTATTTGGCGATTGTGAAGAAGAACATGCAGGCGGCGCATTGGCCTTCCCACGGGCGATACTTGGTGAGTTGCATATACCCAGCACGTCTGAACCCGCCGTAAAACCATCGTTTGATAAAGCGTGTAAGTTGCTAGGGGCATTACTAGAGCGCAAAGACTCCGGTTATGGTGTGGATAGAAACTATCCCGATATTATCTTTGTTCCTGCGGATACCCACATCAACATCCAAGACCAGCAAATTAGCTGGTTGCAAGATAACCACCAGCAATCGCTTAAATTGCTTATTAACCACACTTATGTGTACCCGAATGGATTTCGAGTGCATATGGAGCGCCATCCTCATGCACCTAGCTGGCGGCTGGTCGGGACATATCCTGAAGGCACTTTTGTCCACAAGCCCAGTACAGTTTCGGGTGGCGGTAAATCGGAAATTTCTAAATCCATTGCCGGTGCGGTTATTTCCGGGGATTTCTTTGTCGAAGATTTCGATAAGGACATGGATTTTGTCAGGAAAATTTTTGAGCATGATTATGCCAATCGGTTTCTTGATTCCGCACTTCATGGTAGCGACCAACGCAGTCTCCTCAGCAATAAACGTACGCTCGGCTCAGTAATTAAGCTGCTGACACCTTCTGCGACCGATTATTCTGTAACTTACAACCAATGGTTAGAACAAATTCCCCAACATATTTTGGCTTTGGTGTTGATGGTAAAGCGCTTTTATAAGGAAGAATGGGGATCAAATTGGCGGGAACACTTTTCTGTTGACTTGGTCAATGGCCACCCAGGCAATGAGCTGAAATATCATGGCAGAAAGCTGATCGCCAGCTACTTACGGGTCGGTTTTGACGAAAAAGGTGCTTGGCGGGTTTTCAAATTACGGCAAGATTTTGTAGCATCCGACAAATTACAAATGGAAGATGATATAAGCGCATCAACTATTGTTCCTGTGCGTTATCTGCCCGGCCTAAACCCAGATTACAAAAATGCCAGCGTAAAACTGGTCAACAATTGTGAACAAAGTTTCTTCCAACGTCCTGATGATGCTATCCATCGCGGCACAGATTTGCAAACCGAATTGGACTTTTCTGGAAAAGACAATTTTATCTCTAACTTTCAGCCACTTAATACGGAAGATGCTAGAGATCTCTTGGAGGATGTTATCCACTTTGAGGAATTCAGCGAGCCGATGCGTAAAGTTATCCGTGAAGCTGCACAGGCAAAAAATGGTCAATATTTTGTTTCTTCTGCACACCCGCGCTTAGTTGACGGCAAAGCCAGTCAAAATGTGCGTTATTTGCAGAACAGACCCGATATTATCGCCCCTAAGATGCGCTATATTGCTGAAATATCAACACGTTTGGCAAGGGGCTTAGCAGCCGACCAGCCCGTTTATTTTCCTGTTAATGCGGTACTGGCAGGTCGTCGCAACAACCCGATAGACTTAGCCGCAGGCATTCGACCACTAGCTATTTATAACCCCATCCATTATCAGGAATTGCCAGAACTGTTCATGGATTTCATATGCAGCCTGACTGGCAAATCGCCTTCGACAACGGGTGCAGGCTCTGAAGGCGCACTTACTAAAGGGCCATTTAATGCCGTATCGGCAACCGCCGACCTCAATAATGCACTGGTATCTTTTATTTTATGTGGCTATGACGGCTTTTCTACCGCCGCTGGTTTCATTGGTTCAAAACGCCGAATAGACCATGACATCAGTTTATTAATCCCCGAAATTTGGTCGCGCTTACCCGTGGAACAACGTTGCCCTAACTATATGATTAAACAGGGACAACTGGAAAAACTTGAGGATTTTGAACATCAAGGCAAGACTGTATACGCCAGCCGACTGGGTTACCGAATTACTGAACGCTTTGTCCATACTGTGTTTGGCAAAGTGTTCAACTTCCCGACGGCGGTTTTTGATGAAGCCATGTTAAAACCTGAAACTCAAGATATGAACAGCTATGTCGATGGTGTTAATAATGTCTATGAAGCGCAGCAGCGAGTAGCTGAGATGTATTTTGAAGATGACTCCATCCATGATGCCTGTCCTCCTCTTCAGGCATTGTTGTATATCATGGCTAATGGCGAATACGAAGGCAAGACCATCAACGACCCTGCCATCCGCAATCTGTTTACCCATGACTATTTGTTACAAAGCGACTGGTATCAAAAACGGCTTAAAATTAAACAACAACGTGACAGTGAGCTTTGGCAACGCCATATGGATCATATCAAAGCCTGTTTAACTGATCTTGATCGCTTTGATCCCCTTAGCCACGAAGACCTAACAAAAAAACTGGAACAGACCGAACAGATGTTGGCAAAAATATCCAGCCCAAGCTACCTTGACAGTCTGCAAGGGACATTGGGTGCAGATTGGGTGCATCATTGATATTTTCTTAAGAAAGCCTCTAAAAATTCAAAAACCCCTTCGCCCTCTAGGGATGGAGGAAGTGCGGCAGCGAGTATTGAACTCGCGCCGTCTCCCTCTGAGCATAAGTATCTACACAAGTTTTCGGCGTAATAAAAACAATAAGTTGAAAAAGAAACGGACTCCCTCTCCTGCTGGAGAGGGTTGGGGTGAGGAGAATAAAATCAACTGTTTATATTCCCCCTCATCCCAGCCTTCTCCCCCGAGGGAGAAGGGGCAGATACTTGTGTGGATACCTATGGCATGAGAGGGAGGTAGTATTGCTTAACTTAATGGCAGTGACGTAAACCCGTGGATTCAACAGTAACAAGCCATAAAATCCCTGCTATTCCTCACCTGATAATTCTGCTCTATTTGACATTTCCGCTGAAAATACCCGAATTCTTATTTTTTACAGGTAAAATGTCAACAGAACCTAAGCAGGAATAAAAAAATGACCGTAGAAACAGGTGTGTTAGAGCGTTACTCGAAGGGCGCGGAGGCTAGACAAGCAGATTTGTGTTGCCCAGTTGATTATGACCGTGAATTACTGGAAATTTTGCCGCAAGAAATTATCGAAAAAGACTATGGCTGTGGTGATCCTTCCCGCTATGTCAAAAAAGGCGATGTTGTTCTCGATTTGGGTTCAGGCTCAGGGAAAATCTGTTACATGGCTGCACAACTGGTTGGCGATCAGGGCAAGATCATCGGCGTGGATATGAACGATGATATGCTGGCCTTGGCGCGAAAATACCAGGATGAGATGGCGCAGAAACTGGGTTCAAACCGAGTCGAATTCCTAAAAGGGCAAATTCAGGATTTGGCCTTGGATGTTTCTGCTATGGATGCGTATTTAGCAAAGAACCCGGTATGTAAGGCTGAGGATGTCATTGTGTTACGTGCTTGGCAAGAAAAGCAGCGCAATGATTCACCATTGATTAAGGATAATTCCATTGATCTCGTCGTTTCCAATTGCGTGCTGAATTTGGTGCATGATAGTGATAAACAGCAGATGATCCGGGAGATTTTTCGGGTGGTCAAACCGGGTGGTCGGGTGGCGATTTCGGATATTGTCAGCGATGAGACCGTTCCCGAACATTTAAAGCAAGATCAACACTTATGGAGTGGCTGTATTTCTGGTGCGCTTCAGGAGCATGAATTTTTAGAAGCCTTTGTCAAAGCCGGTTTTATTGCCATCAGTTACGACAAATGGGAAAACCAGCCGTGGCAGGTTGTTGAAGGCATTGAGTTTCGCTCAGTGACTATTACGGCGGTCAAACCAGAAAATGAGCCATGTATTGATAAAGGCCACGCCGTCATCTATCGCGGCCCGTTTTCAGAAGTCTATGATGATGAAGGCCACGTTTACTTCAGAGGCGAACGTATGGCTGTGTGTGAACGCAATTTTAAATTGCTGACGGGCGAAACTTACGGTGATGATTTCATTGGGATTGCACCGGCTGTTGATATTCCAGGCAAACCTTGGGACTGTGCGACGGGTTCAATCCGCGACATTTCAGAAACCAAGGGCGGACAACATCAAGATAAATGTAATTCTGGGGGGGGGTGTTGTTAAGGAAACTCTGACGAAGAGGTACCGTGACAACGCATAATATTTTAAGCGGCACACTCGGAGGGGAACTGAACCCGCCCTCCACAATTTCATCGACTTATACCAATCCCAATAAGTTCTCATCCTGACCTTCTCCAAAGGGAGAAGGTCAGGATGAGGGGATGTCATATAACAACTTATTGGGATTGGTATTATATGAGGCACAGCAGGGCAAAATCAACCAACCAAAGAACACGAGAAGATAAACCTTGTGTTCTTCGCGCTAATACTTTAACCGTCTTTAACGATAACGATTAGGATAGTTATAGAAGGGTTGGTAATAGCCTCCCCACGGCCTATAACCATAATACCCACCATAAGGATAAAACCCAGAGCCTCCATAACCAAATCCACCATACCCGCCATAGCCACCGTATCCTCCGTATCCACTATTGGAATAACGGTCGCGCTCTTGCCATAAATAGATTTGCTTCACAGCCAATAGTGGAAGCCGCATAATTTTTTTCCCAATAGTCCGTTCTGTATCGCCTGCCACAGTCCCCGCGACAGTGATTGCGGTATTTTTGGTATATACGGCAGGATCAAGAAATTCCGCGCTTTTGACAACAAAACGCCCCTGGTTAGGTTGGTCTGTATTGGGATAACCGTAACTGCCTAGCGGATACAGCAATATCTGAATAGCACTAAAAGTAGGCTCATTTTCAACTTCGATAATTGTGCCACCCCAACGTACAGGTGCATTTTTGTAATTATCGATATTTGCAAGCACTTGCTGGTACGTGATATCAGCAAGCGGAGGATTTTCGATCATAGGTGGCACATTCGAGCAAGCAGTCAAAGCAAGGCAGGCGATAAGTAAATAATTTTTCATGAACAGCTCCAGCTAAAATTTCTTGTCGAGAATTATGCTCAAAGAAATTGCATTGTAAGGTAAGGGAAATGATAAAGCGTCAACCTCCTAGGTTGGGCAAGTAAAATGTCCAATAATTCCGCCAGGCGTAATTTTTTTAAAGGTATTAACTGATTGGCTTGTTGGTAGAGGTCTTTGGCACACAACATAATTTTCTCTTGCTCAGGGTAATAAACAGTGCAAGTTAGGCTTATTTTACGTGAAATTAAAGCTATCGATTGCAATTATGGTGCAAGCTGTTTTTGATAGCGTTCAAACAAAAATGTCACGCGGGCGGCATCGTCTTTTTTGACTCCTTCGGCTTTGCTCAGGACAGGCTTGTAGCCGTAAGCGGCATCGACGGCCTTATCGAGTTGGTTGTGGACTTTGCGTAAGGCTTCGGGCATGTTGTTGGGGGCGTACAGTTGGGCTAAGGAACAGCTCGGTTCGTTCCCAAGCTCTGCTTGGGAACGAACAAAGCAAGCTCCAGCTTGCAAAACAACATTCCCAAGCAGAGCTTGGGAATGAGCAACGCAGCACTGTAATGGTCAACTAAAACCGGACACTTTTTTAGGCGGCATTCCTATCAAAATCCCTCACAAATTCCAACGGGGTTTGACAGCCTAGTTTTGAGTGTGGCCGTTTCCCGTTGTAAAAAGCCAGGTAATCAAGAATACTCAGCTTGGCTGACGCTTTGGTCCTGAATTTTTCGTAATTCAGTTGTTCATGCTTAGGGCTACGGAAAAACCGTTCCGTCGGCGCATTATCTGTAATGGTCAATATAAACCGGACACTTTTTTAGACAGCCTTCTTATAAAAATCCCGCTCAAACTGCAACGGGGATTGATAGCCTAACTTTGAATGCG
>NZ_JBEBKJ010000006.1:0-77469 GCF_040079455.1 Methyloglobulus sp.
ACCACCTGCATAATATCGCCATCGGTGATGTACTCTTTGGCTTTTAGTACCGCATTTTTATAGCCCTCTTCCGTAAAACCGGAGACAAAGTCTGATTCCCGCACCCGCACAGACTTGTTATGCTTGGCCGGTTCAGCTTTTAGCTCACGTAATCTTCTTGCTAGGTCATCTAATCGGGCGACAGCCAGGTTATATGCATCGTCTTCTTCGGGATTGGCATGGGTGAGCAACAGCATTTTGCCGGACAGGTTGTCGAACACCAATATTTCTTCCGAAACCATCAGCAAAATATCAGGACAACCTAAAGGATCAGCCTTATCTGCACGTAAACGCGGCTCGATATAAGCAACGGTTTCATAGCCGAAATAACCGACCAAGCCACCGCTAAAGCGTGGTAATTCTTCAATGTCCGGTACTTTATAACGATCTTTGAAGGCTTCAATCCAGGTTAAAGGATTGTCGTGAGTTACGCTTTCAAGCACCTCGCCATCTTTTTCCAGCCGGATTTCATTGCCAGTAATTTTTACTAACGTCTTACAAGGCAAGCCAATAATAGAATAACGCCCCCATTGCTCACCGCCGTGGACAGATTCAAACAGATAAGAATATGGGCCATCGGCCAGTTTTAGGTACGCGCTTAAGGGCGTATCTAAATCAGCCAGGATTTCCCGGCAGATGGGGATGCGGTTATAGCCCTGCCTGGCGTAGGTGTTGAATTGTTCGGGGGTCATGGATTATTCAAATATTTGTAAACGGTTTATTTTTGATAACGACCGAAAGTGTTTATCCAACGAATAAACCGAAAGGTTATTTTGCACTGCGTTTTGGGTTATAAGTAAATCCGGTATTCCTATGCCGTTTATTCCTGAACTCAAACACATCGTTTGCCATTGAATGATTTGATTCCAGTCTATAACAAGCGGAAATAAAACGATATTTTTAAGCAACTCAATTATCTTGGCTTGTTTTTTTAAAAGCAACAAAGGTATAAGTTCGGCAAGGATAATATCGTTTATGACGACGCGATCATCCAAGAGCAAATCATCAAGCTTTAAGGAAAGCTCTCCTTTTTTAAAAAAATCGATCCAAATTGACGTATCAACCAATATTTGCATTACGATTTCGGAGTGTATCCAGGTCTATTTCCAAGTCAACCTTCCCTTTGTAATTTCTCAAGGACGCAACTTTTTTTCGTCTAAGCAAATCTTGCAGCGCATAGATAACCACTTCGGATTTTGTTTTCATATTGAGCGTGTACATTGCTTCATTAATTAAATCATCAGGTAAATTGAGAGTTGTTTTCATATTCACTCCTCCTTAATTCAGGTGGTTATGTAGGTTGGGTTAGGCGCGCAAAACAATCAAACTTTGAATTTGTACGGGATATTGGGCGCGTCGTAACCCAACATTCGGCGGTTAATATGTCAGCCAATGTTGGGTTACGGCGCACGGGTAAATCGGTTGTCATTTTAAGGTGATTTGTTTTGTGCACCTAACCCAACCTACGAACTGTTAACCTTTCCAAAGCCCAGTCATCAGCTAATGATTTTATTAATGCATCCTCATTAAGATACATGGTATACCTATTAATATTCATATCATGCAGTTCTCTCATTAATTCAACTTTCACATCCTTGCTTATATTTATTTCGAGTAATTTATCTTTATTATGCTGGTCTTCCATCGCCCTCATAAAAGGTATAAATTTCCATTCGTCAATATGTTCAATGGGAAGAAGATAATTTGATTGTTGTGCAAAATGGCGTTTACCAGCTTCGACATATCTGCCAATTCTTCTTAATTCCGGAATATTATTTCCATGTACGCTAACTTGAGAAGCGTATAAAAAAACTTTTCCGTTTACCCTTTTATCTATTTTTGGCTGATTAAAATCTTCACACGCGAAGAATAGTGCTATAAAACATGACATTGAGAAATCAACTAACGGTGTCGGAAAAGCATGATGTCTTAAATATGCCAAATACTCCATTTCAGGCAATTCAAAAGATCCTTCATCATAGCGACTAAAATCAAATGGATAACCAGATATTGTAAATTTTCTTTCAAAATGATTTTCAATAATGGGGTTAATTAAAGGTTTATACCTATCAATAGTTCTGTAGTATTCCTTGCATTCAATTTCGCTAACTCCATACCTTTCAAGCGATGATTCAATTTTCCAACTTTCGTCACTTTGCCCCCTAAAAAGGATTGTTGTTTCCTGACCCAGATCACTCCTTAACTGCAAAATTTCTTTTCGATAGTCTTCTATTGAATCGATTATCATTGATTCTACAGTTCTGTAGGGCTAGACTTTCGCCATCTCCGCCCGCATTTCGTCAATAATCGCCTTATAATCCGGCTTGCCGAAGATGGCGGAACCGGCGACGAAGGTATCGGCTCCAGCGGCTTTAATCGCGCCAATGTTGGCACCGTTAACGCCGCCGTCGATTTCCAGGCGGATGTTAAAACCGCTGTCGTCAATACGTTTTCTGACTTGGCGCAGCTTGTCGAGGGCGGAAGGCAGGAATGATTGTCCGCCAAACCCAGGGTTGACCGACATCAACAAGATCATGTCCAGCTTATCCATCACATAATCCAAGTGATTTAATGGTGTGCCAGGGTTGAACACTAAACCCGCTTTGCAGCCGCAATCTTTAATCAGTTGCAAAGTGCGGTCGATATGCACAGAACCTTCGGGATGGAAAGTGATGAAAGTCGCACCTGCTTTGGCAAAATCAGGGATGATGCGGTCTACGGGTTCGACCATTAGATGCACGTCGATGGGTGCGGTAACGCCATGCTTACGCAGGGCTTCGCAGACCAAGGGGCCGATGGTCAGGTTAGGCACAAAATGGTTGTCCATTACGTCAAAATGGACAACGTCTGCACCAGCTTTTAATACGTTATCGACTTCCTCACCCAATTTGGCAAAGTTAGCAGACAGGATGGAAGGGGCTATCCAGTTTTCGTTCATTTTTTCGATCCTCTAGGTTAAATATGGCGATTATATCTTTTTTTTGGTGTTTCATCTTCGTTATACAATAGCTGACCTAAAAATTGCACAAGGCATATTCTTATGAAGCTGGTCTCTTTTACCCATAACAATTATTCCCGTTTTGGCGCAGTGGTCGATAACGAGGTTGTCGATGGCGTTGGCGAAATGAATATTCCAGAGGCAATGATTAATTTTTTAGCCGCAGGAGAACCGGCACTTTCGGCTATGCGAAAACGCATAGACACTGGAAAGCACCGGATTCCTTTAGCAGAAGTCAAAATACAAGCCCCAATACCCAGACCAGGAAAATATCTGGCTATCAGCCTTAACTACGCCGACCATATCGCCGAAACCGGACGTGACAGGCCGGAATTCCCCAGCTTTTTTACTAAACAAAGCACTTGCATTATTGCCCACGGTAATGCCATTCACCTGCCAAAAGTATCTGACAAGCTGGATTATGAAGGCGAACTGGCGTTTGTTATTGGCAAACGTTGCCGCCATGTGCCGGTGGATGAGGCTTATAAAGTGATTGCGGGGTTTACGATTGCCAATGATGTCTCGGTGCGGGATTGGCAGTTCCGTTCACCGACCTTTACCGTCGGTAAATCCTTCGACACTTGCGGCCCACTAGGCCCGTGGCTGATGACTAACGATGAAATTGGCGATCCACATAATCTTAATATCAAGACATGGGTTGATGCTGAGTTACGGCAAGATTCCAATACCCGCCACATGCTGTTTAATTGCTATGAGATGATCGCTTACCTGTCGCAAGCCATGACTTTAGAGCCAGGTGATGTGATTAGCACGGGAACACCTAGCGGCGTGGGCGTAAAGATGGAACCTCGTGGATATTTGAAGCCAGGGCAAACGGTTAGCGTTGAGATTGAAGGGATTGGGACGTTAAGTAATCCGGTGATTGATGAACCTCGTTAAAGGGATTATTAGGGAATCTCTAATAAGCCCCTCTCCCTCAGGGAGAGGGCTAGGGTGAGGGTTGTAAATGCTTGCTTTTAAATCCCTCATCCCGACCTTCTCCCAGAGGGAGAAGGGGTTCTTTGGATTATTAGAGATTTCCAAAACTTTACGCCTTGGCAGCGTGTTTTGCCAATGCAGATTCGAGGGGGAATTTATCCTCCTGTCTTTTGGGTACATGAAATATAACCGTCACCATCAAGCCGCCAAGTTGTGATACGCCCAGTGTTAATTCAGCGCAATACATGGTCGTAATTCTTTCCACAATCGAAAAACCTAGTCCACTGCCCTGCGCTGTATGGGCATTTTCTACGCAACGATGAAAGCGTTTCAGGGAGTTTTCGTATTGATCCGGCGGGATACCTGGACCAGAATCTTCCACCCTGAATTGTAACTGCTTTTCACTCCCTTCCATATAAATCATGATATTACCATCGACGGGAGTGTACTTGATGGCATTATCAATAATGTTTCTGACCAAAATAGTAATAAGCTGGGTGTTGGCCATAATAGGCACGGCATTGTGTTCAACAAATTCGATTTGAATACGTTTTTTGTGCGCCGCAGGTTCTAGTTCGGTAATTACTTGAATAATTTCCCGATTCATAATGGTAATTTCTTTGGTGAGATATTCTTTGCCGGACTCGATACGCGAAAACGTTAGTAATTGCTGAACCATGTAGGTCATTCTGTGGACAGCTTGAGAGATGCGTAGCAGTGCCTGCTTGCGTACCGCTTCATCGGTTGTTCGCAGTGCCACTTGGGCTTGGGTTAACAATCCTGCCAAAGGCGTTCTTAGCTCATGTGAGGCATCCGCCGTAAATCGACGCTCGTGTTCAAAAGCTTGTTCAAGCTGTGCGAATAGAATATTGATTTCATTAACAACAGGTACGACTTCCTGGGGTAATTTTTTGGTATATAAGGGCTTTAGGAAACTGACTTCGCGTTTGGATAACGCCCGTTCCAAACGAATAAGCGGCTTTAAAGAATACCCAACGATAAACCAGATTACGATACCGAGTATCGGTAAACCAATTAGCAACTGGGTAATCAATTGTTTGGAAATATCATCCGTTAATTGAGCCCGTATCTCCTCTTTTTGAGCGACATGAATGACATAACTGCCAGCGGCATTAGTAATACTGAATACATGCCATAATTGATCGTCTATTTTCTTTTCGGTGAACCCGCCAATAGATGAAGAAAAAGCAAAGTTGGGGGTGTTTTCTGACCGAAGCAGTAAGCCCCTTTCACTCGAAAATAACTGAAAAGCTATTTTTCTTTCGGATTTATGGCCAAAAGCGTCGGTTTGCAGCAGTTCGTCAAAAACATTCGATAAAAAATCTTCATTATTAGCTGCGCCAAGTCCCAAAACTGGAAATTTCAGTGCATTCTTTGAGTGCAATAACAACCCGTAATTTTCAGATTTGAGCTGGGATACGATTTTTCGGTCATAATCCTGGCCTAATTCGTGGCTTTCAGTTAGTTTTAAGCGCTCTTCTAAAAAAGCCATCAACACCTTGCCTGACTGGGCTAATTCAGCGTCAAAAATAGTGGCGATTTCATTACGGGTTAAACGGTAATTGATATAGGAAGTAATCCCCCATATCAGCATAGATGCTGATAGCAACGTTACCAGCAATAACTGTCGTAGGGAATAATTCATTCTTCTTCATCTGAATCAGAACTCGTATCATTTTCTGAATCTATGATATAGCCGACCCCCCTAACCGTACGGATAATGGCAGGGTCGAGTTTTTTTCTGAGATAGTGGATATGCACTTCCACCGTGTTGCTTTCGATATCGGAACTCCAGGAGTACAGGCTTTCCTCGAGCCTTGCGCGGGATACCACGCGGCCAATATTGCCCATAAGAAAACTGAGGATCTCAAATTCTTTCTGGGATAGCTCCACATTTTCGTCGTTGAAAGTGACCTGATGTGAGGCAGGATCTAAGACAATCCCTTGATGCTCAATAGTTGGCGTACTTCTGCCTTCATTTCTCCGTGCCAATGCCCTTAATCTAGCGCAGACCTCATCCAATTCGAAAGGCTTGATGACAAAATCATCCGCGCCACTGTCCAAACCTTCCACTCGGTCAGGTACGGTATCTCTGGCAGTCAGCACCAATACGGGCGTTTCATCCTTACGAGCCCTTAACTCCCGTAAGATGGTCATTCCATCCATATCGGGCAAGTTCAGATCCAGGACGACCAGTTCATAGCAATTCATTTTTAGCGCTTCATCAGCAAGCTTGCCATTGGTTAGCCAGTCTACGGCATAGCCTTCCATTTTTAAACCTTCGACTAGGCCATCGCCTAAAATCTCATCATCTTCTACTAATAAAAGTCGCATGTGACCTCATAAAATTGTGACTATTAATCACAACAACGTAAACAAAAAAAGTTAACCCTTGCTTAAGACTTATTCTAGCTCTCCAGGAATAATAAAATTAGCGGGGTTCATTAGATGCCGTTAATGATAAACTGACTGCCGAATTAATAAAATACCTGAGTTTATATTGCCACCACTTAGTCTATACGTTCATATCCCTTGGTGTATTAAAAAATGCCCTTACTGTGATTTTAATTCACATGCAGCCAAAGCGAATTTACCAGAATCAGCCTATATTGATGCCTTGCTGAATGACTTAACTGCTGACCTAGAACGCTACGCCATAACCCGCCCCATCCATAGCATCTTTATCGGTGGTGGCACCCCCAGCCTGTTTTCTCCTGAATCTTTAGACTGTTTGATTTCTGGAATCAGGCAGCACGTTAAGTTTGAAGAAACCCTGGAAATCACCCTGGAAGCTAACCCTGGCACATTTGAAAGCGAAAAATTTAAAGAGTTCAATGCCTTGGGTATCAACCGCTTATCTATAGGAATTCAAAGCTTTAATGATGATTTGTTGGCAAAACTGGGCCGTGTCCACTCTGGGCAAAATGCCATCAGGGCAGCAGAAATAGCACATGATGCAGGATTTGCCAATTTTAACCTGGACTTGATGTTCGGCTTGCCCGGTGCAGTTCCTGGCGATAGCGAACAAGATGTGAAAACAGCAATCGACCTTAAGCCCACGCATATTTCTTTTTACCAGTTAACCCTAGAACCCAACACCTTATTCCATAAATACCCGCCCAAACTCCCCGACGACGAGTTTATCTACACTACCCAAAAGAATTGCCAAGGTTTATTGACCGATAACAACTATCAGCAATATGAAATTTCTGCATATAGCCAGCCTGGTAAAGAATGTCGCCATAATCTCAATTATTGGCAGTTTGGCGATTATCTGGGTATCGGTGCGGGTGCGCACGGCAAGATTACTAACAGATTGCCAAATCAGATCATTCGCAGCTTTAAAGCCAAAAGCCCTGAGCTTTACCTACAAAACCCATCTCAAGGCGGCGGTAGCCAAACCATCGCCTTTCATGAACTACCGTTGGAATTTATCATGAACCAATTGCGGCTGCGATGCGGATTCACCTTAAACCATTACCAAAACATGACCGGATTGGCCGCAACCACCTTGCAACCCACATTGTCCGATTGCCAGAAACAAGGCTTAGTCACGCTTGAAAACGGCTATTATGCGTGTACGGATAAAGGCTGGGATTTTTTGGATACGGTTTTGGGGAGGTTTGTTGCTTGAAAAATCGTAGCTATGGCCTAATTCTGTTAAGTTGAGAATGCGCCCCCTCTCCTGCTGGACGACTTGCATGATTAAAACCAAGCAACTTACTCCAGTTTTTATTAGAATAGGAATTCTAGTGAAAAAATGGGTGAAGTAGACCGATACGACTTTGGTTTATTCAATAAAACCGTCATGCAGCAATGGTCGCTTCACCTAGCTTTTTATAACTCGAACAGTTGCCAGGAACACGTTGTGATTCCGCATTTAAAGTTATGCATTCAAAATTCAAGCGAAAATTTTCTTTCTTTCTACCACTTTAGTCCACGCAGCCGCTAGGCCAACTATGGGTACTACACCGCCGACGAAGGCGTTTGTTAGAGATGATCAGCTTTGGACTTTAAATTTTAATAAAACAACTCACAAGTATGTACTTCCCGTATGTTGGGAGAATTTGAGTGAAGTCAACGATACCGTACATCATCCTGGCTGGAGTCAACGCCGAATAAACACCATAAACTATGCCAATGCTGCTTGGGGTGATATAACCAATTCCAGTACTAATCCCAATCCAACTGGCAACGGGTCAGCAGCATTGATATATTTTAGGGATATGGGGCAGTACCCCGATGTTAGGGTGCTTTTTCGAGGTGTTAGAATATTGGTAAGTTCAACCTATAAACTTCTATTACCAGATGATCGTCTTCTACCTCCTCCCTATACAAGAGCATTAGGAAGAAATTTAACTAATATAGTTCATGGTCTTGTTTTAGATTTTGATAATAAGTTGATTTATAACGCCAATATCAGTACTTTTAAAGGTTGCAAAGCTCAATTAATTAGTGAAGAAAACTGCTACAAAGTTGTTTCCGTGCATGAATTTGGTCACGTTCTTGGTATGTCACACGAACAGGATAGAAGCGATGAACCTTTGCCTTACCGAACAATGGCTTGTGGCACGAATGATCCATCACCAGTATTAGGTCATATCACATTTGGTAATTTGCGTATTGGTGTCAATGATGATCAATCGATCATTGCTTATTGTAATTTGAATCACTTTCGAAATCCTGCTTTGAGTGTCAGAGACAAAATAGTTCTAAGAGCGTTTTACGGCAACATGCCAAGTCTAAATACCTCAGTAGGCTGGGACAATCATGTAGGCAAAGGTATTGAGATTATCCGCACTCCCAGTTTGAAAATTGGTTCCACCTACTACAATGCGGAACTTAGAAAAATAACCGATGCTAACCATGACGGCATTTACGACAATGCATTTACGCTAGTGAAAACACCAATCTCTGGTAATGTCAACGTTTCCAATTGCCCTGTGTCGGTTGTCAATGGAGTGATGGACATCAAAATGGCTAAACGAACAGTCAGTAATCCCCTTTATCCATATCCTTTTGGCAAGGTTTATTATTTGGGGGAGTTGAAGGCTATCCCAGGGACTGCTGATAAATGGGCGGTAACAAGTAATTACGGTAGTTACAACGCTCAATACCCGATCACACAGCAAAATTAAATAATTATTTAATTTCAAAAACATGTGGTTCGCCGAACATTTATACAGCAAGTAGGCAATAAATATTAAGAGACCTTTGCACGACCCCAAGCCCCAAAACGGGTAAAATAGAACTTTATTCAAGACCGAGCAACAGCCTATGTCCTGGAAGAACCTAGCCAGTTTAAGTGACGCCCTTGTCAAGCACCATGTAGCCTTGGAAGAACTGGACGGCATCCACCAGTTGATTGATTGGCGGGAAATAGAACAGCAGATGTCCGGCATCCATGCCAAGAAACAGGGCGAGCAGGCCTGGCCGCCGTTGCTGATGTTCTCGGCAATTGCTTCTGCATTGCCCTACCTCCTGCATCCCTGCGGTCGAAGGCCTTGTTGCTGCAAAGCTGGTATGGGCTAAGTGACCCTGGGCTGGAGAAGCAACTGGCGCGGGACTTGATGTTCCGGCGCTTCATCAACCTGGGGTTAAGCGAAAGCGTACCCGACCACAGCACGGTCTGGCGGTTCCGCAACACCTTGACTAAGCAGGGCTTGCTGGACACCTTATTGTCGGAAGTCAACCGTAAGCTGTCGGCCAAGGGGCTGTACATCAAGACCGGCGAAGCCGTCATCGTCGATGCCACCGTCATCGAGGCCAAACAGAGCCGCCCGCGCAAGGGCAAGGGCGGCGGGAACACCCAAGACAGCGAAGTCGGTTACAGCGTCAAGGCCGCCGCCGACGGCTATACCCCCGGCAACGAACATGACTCGCATTCCCTCAAAAAACTGCTGACCACTACCGAGGAACAAGTATATGCCGACAAAGCCTACGCCAGCGCCGAACATGACCGACTTCTAGCCAAGCGCAACACCGGCAACCGCGTCCTGCACAAGGCCAGGCGCAACCAGCCGCTGAATGAACAGCAAAAACACCTGAACCGCCAATGGTCAAGCGTCCGCTGCACCGTCGAGCGCGTGTTCGGCATCCTCAAGCAACACTGTCGCCTAGCCAAGGCGCGTTACTCGGGGCTGCAACGCAACCCAAGCCCGGTTCATGCTGGCGGCGATGGCCTACAACATCAAGCGCGGCGTGGCGGTCCAGGCCGAGATGCTGGCGTTTGCAGGATAACTCCGCCCAATGCACGGAAAACGGCGAAAAATAGCCAAGGGTTTATGAAAAATTGCGCGATAAATGCGTATTCCAGCCGAATACTGCCCATTAAGGTGAATGCCCATTCAAAAAAATCGGCATTTGATTAACCTGCCGGAGTTTCTATTCTCCGTGCAAAGGTCTCTTGTAAATTATCAAGTTGTTCTATTTTTTTAACCGTAGCTTCTTTGGTATACGAATTTGCAAGTTAACTCTTTATGGAGTAGATAGAAAAGAGGATAACGGCTACAGGCGCTATCTTCATTTGTGTGGCCATTAATAAAGGGCGATTAGCCGAATTAGGATTGAATAAACTTGTTAGCAGTTAATCGTCAGAAAGTTTTTTCGCTTCATTTAAAAGCCATAAAAATCATTGGCTTGTTTTGCAGTATGACTTCCTGAAAAAGATGCGGGTTAATGGTGACGCCATCAGCCCGCATTGAGAGAGGAAGGGTGCAGACCTATGAGAGGATGAACAAACCCACACAAGCTACGCAGAATATTAAGCAATTATAGTGCCAATTATTTCGAGTAATTTATGATTTTTTTGATGTTGCTATAAGCCCGTGAAGCACCTAATTATGTAGGCGTATCTTTTTGATAATTAATGAATAACTTAGGATTTATCGTCGCCGCGCAATAGCTTTGTGATTTTTTGGAAAAGCCTACATTTACTGGGTGAAATGCAAGAAATTAAAAGAGCTGTGTTATATGACGCACTTTTCAGGATTTTATGCAGTGCTGAAAGCCGCATGAACCGTGCCTTTCAGAAAAAAGTGTGTCATATGACACAGTAGGTGTGTGATATGACACAGTTTAATTGATGAGGTATCGCCGTTTAGTGTAGCAATGGCGAACTTTGAAGGTTTTAGGTAAAAAATTGAATGAACAAGCTTAATCATTTTTTTTTAACAAGCTACGGTATGTTTTGCCAGCACCAAGTTGTGTTTCTATTGCTTACTGTAAAAGTACAAAATGGATTAATCCAGCATACTTTATGGTTAACCAGGGTTTTCGGTTAGCCAATTACTCAAATTGGCAAATTCAAATAGGGAAATAGTCTCTGCTCTTGCCACTGGATCAATTCCTAAGCTAACAAGGCAATCCTCGCTGATAAGCTTTTTCAGTGAGTTTCTCAGGGTTTTTCGGCGTTGCGAAAATGCTTGGGTGACGACTTGTTTGAATATGACCAGATCATTGACCACCACAGGCGGCTTGGGGTGAGGTATTAATTTTATGACGGCTGACATGACTTTCGGTGAGGGATCGAAGCTCTCAGGATAGACTTCAAACAAACATTCTGCCGCACAGTAATACTGCATCATCACGCTTAGCCTACCGTATTTTTTACTACCTGGAACCGCACAAATCCGGTCAACCACTTCTTTTTGTAGCATAAACTGCATGTCCGAAACGCAACTGGCATTTTCCAGGAGGTGAAATAACAAGGGTGTGGAAATGTTGTAAGGCAAGTTACCGATGATGCGTAGTTTTTCTTCTGGTTTAGCGAGTGCGGAAAAATCAAATTTCAGGGCATCGGCGCTGTGTATGGTCAAATTCTTATTATCTTTGAATTTATCCTTTAGTAATCTCACCAAATCCCTGTCCAGCTCCACCACATCTAGCGTGATGTTTTTTTCCAGCAAAGGCACAGTTAAAGCACCCTGACCTGGACCTATTTCAACCCAGTGTTCACCTAGCCTTATTTGCAAGCTGGCAAGAATGTTGGCAATTACAGAGTAATCATGCAGAAAATTCTGACCAAAGCGCTTGCGTGGAGTATGTGTGGTATTAGGCATGGGTATTGGTCATCATTAGTGCGGTTTCCAGGGCGTAACGCAAACTGCCTGAATCGGTCAATCCCGAACCTGCTAAATCCAGCGCGGTGCCATGATCAACAGAGGTACGAATAATCGGCAAACCTAATGTAATATTCGCGGCGCGCCCAAAACCCATGTGCTTGAGGACAGGTAAACCTTGGTCATGGTACATGGCTAAGACTGCATCAGCCTTATCAAGATATTTGGGTGTGAATAACGTGTCGGCAGGCAGTGGTCCGTCAAGATTCATGCCTTGCTTACGCAAGCCATTCAGCACGGGTTCGATCATGTCAATTTCTTCCCTACCTAAATAGCCGTTTTCACCTGCGTGTGGATTCAATCCACAAACCAGTATCCTTGGGTTATTGATAGAAAATCGAGTGCGAAGATCATAATCCAGTGTTCGGATTACTTGCCTCAACCTTGTATGCGTAATCGCTCGTGGGACTTCAGACAGGGGCAAGTGAATAGTCACCAAGGCAACCCGTAGGCCTGGCGTTGCCAGCATCATGACTGGATTGCCGCCGGTAATAGCAGCGATAAATTCGGTATGGCCTGTGAACGCAATTCCAGCATCATTAATGACGCCCTTATGCACAGGGGCGGTTACCATTCCATCAAACAAGCCTTTCACACAACCTTGGGCAGCCTTGGTGATGGTCTTTAATACATAACGGCTATTGGCTGTGTTTAGCTGACCTGCACTAACTGGAGCGACTAGCTCGACGGGCATTACGGTCAGTTGGCCCGCTTTGTTTACTTCTATGGGTGCATCATCATTGAATTCGACTATCCTTAAAGGTAAACCTAAACGCTTAGCACGTTCTTGCAGTAAGTCGGGGCTTGCTATGGTAACCAGTTGGCAAGGCAAATCAGATTGCGCCAGCGCAATACACAAATCAGGACCGATGCCTGCCGGTTCGCCAGGGGTTAACGCGATGCGGTTTAGGTTTTGTGCCATGAGCGCTATGCAAAAATGAGAGATTTTACAACATAAAAAGCTAACAAAGATTTTTAAAGCCACTTGTAAACCCGTTTTTTAATACTAGACTTCCTACCTAACGCTCGCTAGGGCTTTGTTTATGAACTTAAAAGAACCCATTCTCACCAAAGCTATTTTATTGTTTGCCGAAAAAGGCTTTGCCGGATTATCCATGCGCCAGTTAGCTAAGGAAATAGGGATAAGCGTTGCAACCATTTATCATCATTTTCCTGACAAGCAAAGCTTATATCAAGAAGCCGTTCTTTTTGCCTTTTCTGACAAAGAACAGATTTTTACCGAATTGTGGGACAGGCCAAGCTCGGCAGAACAAAAGTTGTCAGATTTTATTCGAATAACGACTGAATTCTTAGTACAAGACCGTGATTTTCATCGACTTATACAGCGTGAAATCCTGGATGCCAACCCTGAAAGGATGCGCTTGTTGGCACAAACTGTGTTTAAAAAACAATTCGAGTTTTTATTGCTCTTATCCGCAGAACTAGCACCAGGACGCGATACCCATTTGACGGCTATCTCCATCGTAAGCCTGGTTAAGCATCAGCTTGAAATGCTACCCTTACGGAGGCATTTATTTGGCTGGAAGCCCGAGCATGAAGCACCTGAAGTTATTACTGAACATGTGACTGGTTTGTTGCTGATGGGACCTAAGGGATAAGTCATGAAAAATAACCAGGGGATTACAGTATTATCGAATTTTGTGATTTTACATCCGTGGTGGGTATTGCTACTTACCTTAAGTATCACCCTGACGATGGCGGCAGGGATGAAAAACCTGGGGTTCAATAACAACTACCAAGTTTATTTTGGAGAGGACAATCCGCAGTTGTTGGCATTTGAAGCCATTCAAAAAACTTATAACAAATCTGACAACATAATGTTTGTAATCGCCCCCGATGACGGAACGGTTTTTACTAACCATGCGTTACAAGCCGTTGTCGAACTTACAAAAAAAGCGTGGCAGTTACCATATTCCAACCGCGTCGATTCAATCAGCAATTTTCAGAATATCGTAGCCAAACAGGATGATTTAATTGTTGGTAATCTTATCACAAGCCCTCAAACACTTGACATTGCAGAACGGGAGCAAATTAAAAATACTGTTTTACACGATCCTGAACTGGCCGATTATCTGATTTCTAAAACTGGCCATGTGACGGGTGTAAACGTTACCGTACAGCTACCGAAAACATCCGAGTCTGAATCATTGGATGTAGCCATTCAAGCCAGGCAACTTGCGCGGGAAATTGAAAGCAGTTATCCAGACATTAAAGTGTATTTGTCAGGCGGTATGATGCTAAATAACGCCTTTTTTGAAAGCGTAATGAATGATAATAAAACGCTGATACCGCTAATGCTAGGCATCATATTACTGGTTTTGTTATTGTGCCTTAGATCAATCTCGGCTACCGTTGCCGTAGTGATGCTATTGGGGCTTTCAGTTATCGGTGCTTTAGGAGTAGTAGGCTGGCTGGGTTGGGATTTGAATCCGACATCAGCCGTCGCGCCGACGATTATCCTGACCATGGCTGTTGCCGATTGCATACATATTATGGTTACCCTATTGCAATCAATGCGTTTGGGTCATAACAAAAAACAGGCCATACAAGAAAGTTTGGAGGTCAATTTTAAGCCTATGTTCATCACCAGCCTGACGACAGCTATCGGTTTTGCCGCCATGAATTCCAGCGATGTGCCGCCGTTCAGTGATTTGGGCAATCTTGTTTCTATCGGCACCGCCACCGCTTGGGTGTTGGCGGTAACTTTTTTACCCGCGCTGATGGTGTTATTGCCTATACGTGTTAAAGTCAAACCTGACCCGCAGCTTATTTTTATGGATAAGCTGGCTAATTTCGTCATCGCCAAACGCAATAACTTGCTGATAATAAATGGCTTAATGGCTATTACTTTACTGGCTTGCATCCCCTTCAACGAGCTTAATGATGAGTTTGTGAAGTATTTTGATGAAACAATCGATTTCAGGCAAAACACCGACTTTATTAATGAAAATATGGGGGGCCTTTACAATATCGAGTTTTCTCTCCATTCTGGCCAGCATGGTGGAGTTAGCGAACCTGAATTTTTAAATAAAATACAGCGTTTTTCGGATTGGTTAGCCAAACAACCCGAAATAGTGCATGTAAATACGATAACTAATATCTTTAAGCGTCTGAACGAAAATATGCATGGCGGCAACCCGCAATGGTATCGCTTGCCAGAATTACGGGACTTGACCGCCCAATACTTGTTATTTTATGAAATGTCCCTGCCTTATGGCTTGGATTTAAATGACCAAATCAATATTGATAAGTCGTCACTCCGAGTGACCACACTAATGAAGGTGATGTCGTCCAATAATATGCTTACAGTTGAGAGCCGCGCTAAAGAATGGCTAATTGCAAATATGCCGGAAATTCAAACGGAAGTGGCAAGTCCGATATTGATGTTCGCGCATATTGGTGAACGCAGTATAAGAAGCATGTTGGTTGGAACAACCCTGGCACTGGTGTCAATTTCGATGATGCTAATAGTCGCTTTTCGCTCAGTCAAACTGGGTTTGATCAGCATGATTCCCAATCTGTTACCGATTGGGATTGCCTTTGGAATCTGGGGATTGCTGAATGGGCAGGTAAACATGGGCTTGTCAGTTGTGGCAAGCATGACATTGGGCATAGTGGTCGATGATACTATCCATTTTCTCAGCAAATACCAACAAGCTACACAAATAAAAGGTATGGATAGCGTGTCTGCCGTGCGTTACACATTTTCGACCATTGGAGTGGCGATGGGCATTACCTCGGTTGTGTTAGTGGCAGGTTTTATGGTGTTGAGCCTGTCACATTTTAATATCAATGGTGATATGGGGCAGCTAACAGCGATAACCATTACTGCTGCAATGCTGCTAGAATTATTCCTATTACCCCCTTTGTTGATGAGCTTTTCTTCTTCCACAACCTTGCGCCGCCATGCTGTTCCAGACTTTTAAAAACACGAGTGGCGAAAAAATGAATAAAAGTACAGTGTTTTTATTCCTGGCTTTATTTTCCAATGTGTCTTATTCCATAACTCCCGAACAACGCGGACTGGAAATTATCCAGGAAGCAGACAAACGAGATACCGGCTTTGGCGATTCCAAAGCGGATATGAAAATGATCCTAAAAAATCGCCAAGGCGAAGAAAGCATCCGCATTCTAGAGATACAAACTCTCGAAATAGTCGATGATGGTGATAAAAGCTTGATCATCTTTGACAGTCCTGCCGATGTAAAAGGCACGGCGTTTTTAAGTTTTACCCATGCCCTGATCCCTGATGACCAATGGCTGTATTTACCTGCCGTAAAACGGGTAAAACGCATTTCTTCCAGCAATAAATCTGGGCCATTTTTGGGCAGCGAGTATGCTTTCGAAGACTTAACGTCTTTTGAAGTGCCTAAGTACAGTTACAAATACCTTAAGGATGAAACTGTAGACGGTATCGGCTGCTTTATTATTGAAGCAACGCCCAAATATGAGGAATCAGGTTATACACGGGAAATACTGTGGATTGATAAAGACCGTTATATCAGCCTAAAGATCGATTATTACGACCGCAAAAACGCCTTGTTGAAAACACTTACCTTTAAAAATCATCAACAGTACCTGAAGAGATACTGGCGTGCCAGCGAGATGCTTATGGTAAATCAGCAAAATGGCAAAAGTACGGCATTGACTTGGGAAAATTACCAATTCAAGATCGGACTTACCGACCGCGATTTTGACCAAAACACTTTACAGCGGGCGCATTAGATAAAACGTGACACAAATTGCCAGGATTTGTATTGGCACGTTGCTTTTGCTGAACAGTTATGCGCTTTACGCATTGGAATTGTCAGGTTACTTAGGCATAGAAAGTTTAGGGTTTTTGCAAAACCCCTTATTCCCACAGCAACATAGCCATTATTTATCTGCTGCCATACAGCCACAACTGGTTCATGAATGGGAAAATGGCAAACAGAGCCTAACATTCGTGCCTTTTTTCCGTTTATCCCAACACGATAACCGTCGCACCCACTTCGATATCCGTGAATTGACCTGGTTGAAAGCAGCGGACACTTGGGAATTACGGACAGGGATCCGCAAAGTATTTTGGGGTATGGCTGAGTCCCAACATTTAGTTGATATAATTAACCAGACTGACCTCGTAGAAAATTTTGATATGGAAGACAAACTGGGTCAGCCCATGATTAATTTGGCGTTAATCCGCGATTGGGGAACGCTTGATTTATTTCTGCTACCAGGCTTTCGGGAACGGACGTTTGCTGGCTCCGAAGGCCACCTAAATTTCCCGATGTTAAATCAGGGGGCTGCGCGTTTTGAAAAACAGGGCATCGAAAAGCATCTCGCGTACGCTTTCCGCTGGTCTAAAGCGATAGCTGAATGGGATATGGGCTTATCCTATTTTTATGGCACCAACCGTACCCCTACCATCGTGCCAGAATTCGATCCATTAGGAAACTTAAAGCAAACCGTCCCTTTCTATGAGAACATCCATCAAACAGGACTGGATGTCCAGTACACTAAAGGAAATTGGCAGTGGAAGCTGGAAACCATTGTCCGTGCAGGGCAAGGTAAAACATTTGTGGCCGGTACTGGCGGACTGGAATATAGTTTTTATAATATATTCGAAAGTGGTTTTGATATAGGATTGTTAACCGAATATCTTTACGACAGCAGAGGCAGAAACGGTCAGACATTTTTTCAAGATGACATAATGACCGGATTACGTTTTGGTTTTAATGATGAGCAAAGTACGGAAATTTTGGCGAGCATCACGTTTGACCGCACCAGTAACACCAAATTTTACAATGTAGAAGCCAGTCGCCGTTTGGGCGAGAGTTTAAAACTAACACTTGAAGCGCGCTTTTCCTCCGGTGCAGATAAAAATGATTTCGCCTTTTTTTTGCGGCAAGATGACCATATAAGGGCAGAGTTGAGTTATCATTTTTAGCCGTGCTTATTAATATTGTTCAAAATGCCCTTAATTAAGTAGCACAGTCAGCTTGTGCTATTTTACTCAGGCAAAAACTTCACTTCAGAGAATAGTTAATGCAACAAAACCATCAGGAAATGAGATCAACTCCTTGCAATGTCTGTGACGGAACAGATGTCTCCGTACTTGCCAACCATAGCCGCAGTGGCAAACCACTTAGGACAGTGATTTGTAATGATTGTGGCCTGGTATGGGCAGATCCTTTACCGCATAATCCCCGCAGTTATTACGAAGACGACTATAGGGTCGAGTACAAAGGTACGTTCACCCCCAAACCGAAACATATCCTGCGTGCGGGAAAAGTCGCTTTGTACCGACGTAAACTATTGGGTAAATGGATAGCCCAGCCTAAAAAAATCCTGGATGTGGGAACGGGCGGTGGCGAATTCGCTTATTTGCTTAAATCACTGGGGCATGATGTTAGCGGGATAGAGCCTAATAAAGGCTATGCCGAGTTTTCCAGGCAAGAGTACGGCTTGAATATTCAGGTCGGTTTTATTCAGGACATCCAACAACCTGACGAATCTTTCGAGCTAATCACGATCTGGCATGTGCTTGAGCATACTGAAAATCCCTGCGATGTTTTGACTAAGCTACATGCCTTGCTCAAGCCTCAAGGCATTCTAGTGGTGGAAGTGCCGACGATTGAGGCGATATGCCAGTCGCCCAAAAGCACATTCCACGAAGCGCATATTTTCAATTTTAATCTAGCTACTTTGCGAAAACTGGGTGAAAAGGTTGGTTTTACAGAGGTGGAACATAAAATTTCCAAAGATGGCGCAAACATCACGGTATTTTTCCAAAAGAATGCAGCGGTCACTACTAATGATAAGAAGTTAAAAATTCCAGGTAACGCTGAGTACATTACCAATATCGTGAAAAATCATATTGCTTATAAACATTACCTGACCGCATGGCCTTATCAACGGTTTTTGTGCAGGATGAGCAGAATGATGAGTGAGAAATGTGCGATTGCAAATTTTGTTAGTGGTAAGCAATTGCTTGATCGGCTTTATGCTTGAGTACAGGGTTCTACTGTGCTGGGATTTTGAAAAGCGAGTTAACCAATTACGGCTTCGACACCAACGTTGCAAATTGCTTGAGTGGGATAGACTTTTTGCGTTATGTATTGCTGCTGGCTGTTTCTGTAGTAGTTATTCAGCGTTCTAATAATCGATTTACCGACTGCTTCGGCAAGGTTAACGGGGACGGCATTGCCAATCTGGGCATATTGGGAGGTCAGTGAGCCAGTAAATTCCCAATCATCAGTAAAAGTTTGTATTCTGGCATATTCCCTAACCGTAAAAGGCCGTGTCTCTTCGGGGTGGCAGCGTTCCGTTTGTTTCTGGGCAGGCGCACAGGTAAGCGTTAAGCAAGGCTCATCCCAGGAAATTCTTCTCGCCATTCCTGTTTTGCCGCCACTTAAATGAAACGAGCTTTTCATGTAATCTTTTTGCAGGTCAATTGGCAAATCTCACCAATAGCCCCCCGGAGGGATTAACTCCATTATTTCACGCTTGCCCTTTGGATAAGCCTGCCCAGGAGACAACGGTACATCGGTTGGGTATAGCTTGCCTTTTTTCAGTGCATCTCGAATGGTTAATATTTCATTACTCTCAAGCGGCCATTCAAATTTAAGTCCAGTATCTCTTCTCAAGCCAACTAGGAGCACCCTTTCCCTTTTTTGTGGAACACGGTAAAAAATTGCTTTTAATAAACGCGGCGGCAACACGTCGTAGCCAAGTTCATCAAGAACAGCTTTCATCCCTTCAATGGTTTTGCCGTTTTCATGTTGAAGCAGACCTCTTACATTCTCGCCAACACAAATAAGCGGCTGAGTTTCTTTGACTGCTCTAGCAAACTCAAAAAATAAAGTTCCTCTAGCATCTTCAAAGCCCAATCGTTTCCCAGCGAAGGAAAATGCTTGGCAAGGAAAACCTCCCGTTAAAACATCAACTTTTCCTCTGTAGGGTTTAAAGTCAATTTTAGCAACATCGCCTTCAATGACATTCCATTCAGGCCTGTTTTTTCTTAAGGATTCACATGCATTTTTATCAATTTCAGATAGAAGTATATTGGATAATCCTGATTTCTCTAATCCCAGTGCAAGTCCACCTGCGCCGGCAAATAATTCGATAGATGTGTATCGTTTTAAGGGTGGTTCGTCCTCATGTGTAGTTTGTTCCCTAAACATAAAGCCAATTTTTTCAAATTGTTCTAAATCTGTCGATTTATACACGCGGTAATTATTGATTGGATGCCTAACTGGGTTAAGCTTACCTGACTTATCCCAACGTCTGAGGGTTTCTTTGGTGGTTCCGAGCATATCGGCAACTTCAGATAATGAATAAAAATCTTTCACTGATAACCCTGTGTAATGTTGTTGGTTTGGTTATTTTATATGAGTGAGCAATGTTATGCCGCGCTATTTTCATGCCAAACTTATCTGATAATCGAAGAAGCAAGGAAATGTCATGAATGAACAAGAACGCAACGATATATTGGAAAAAGTAAAAACTTGGTTCAGGACAGTTATTATTCCTAATCACATCAAGAACACACTAAAATTAGCCAAGCCGAGTGAGTTTGATATCAACCCTTTCTTAGTCCCCTATATAGCCGCTTTTGACTGGAGAACTCACGCCAGAATCAGTGGCCAAGGCGCTGCTTTATCCCAGGATATTAGGTTCTTCGATTACCACCTCCTTTGGGCAAAACATGCAGACTTTCATTTCCGGGGTGCTGGATTCTTATGGGTCGTTAGTGCCTGGGATCGATATTGAGTTTGTCGATGCTCTTGATGGCAGAAAGAAATACTGTCAAGCGAAGCTTGGCCCGAACACCATCAACAAAGATGATGTGGAAACGATCCATAATCATTTTAGACAAGCCAAAAACTTGGGGCGAACAAATAATCTGCCCGTACAACAACATGATCTTGTTATCGGAATTCTGTATGGTGAACCTGGAAAAGAAAGCAATCACTATAAATATCTGAGGGATAAACACGATTATTCCTTACACATAGGCAAGGATTTTTGGCATCGGCTTACAGGGGATGAGAGTTTCTATACGGGATTGACACAAGCCATTGCTGAAGTAGCCGTGTAAGCAAAAGGTGAGGAATTAATTCAGAAGGTTATTGCTGACCTTTCCCAAAAGGATGAAATCAAGAAATTGGCTGGGAAATAAACTGAATTTAAGGGAAATTAAAATTCCACGCGGGACGGGGTTTGAAACCCCGTTCCTAACGTTTTCGCAAAACTTAAATGACATGGCTGTGCTTAATCAAAGTGAAACCTACAGACGGGGCAACATGCCCGTCTAGCTGAGCCCTGAGCTTGTCGAAGGGCTTAAAAACTTACTTTCATAAGCGGTTTAACGGTTCCAGGATGGGATCATCGTTACTGGCTTTTTTTTCCCTTGCCTTGTTTTCGGTAAACGCTTGCATCAGTTTTTTACCCACCCACTGATTCTTGTCTTTGCCATAGAGTATTTGGTTTAGTTGCGTAATTTCATCTCTTAGCCTTGCATCACAGCAATCTGCAATCGCCCCCAGATTGTTGGCACTAAACTTTTGTTTGCCCCATGCAAGCAGGGCGTTTTTAGCGGCCAATGCATCGTTATCGGCACAGGCTTCCTTGAGATTTTTTATGCTCTCTTTTAAGCTGGCTTCGTACCGATGGCGTTGGGGGTCATCAGCATCTGCACTGAGTTTCTTGGGGTGTCTTTTCAAGAAATAGATTAGGGTAGCCAACCAGCCCAAGGCCAAAAATAAAGATGCCCATAACCAGATGTTTTGCTGCCCAGCATTTGTGTTGACTAGAATCGGGTTGGTTGTCTCAGGCTTTGTGCTGGGCTGGACAGGTGGAATTAATGGCTTTGGTAAGGCATTCGCATCAGGTTGGTTTTCACTTATCCCAACAACATTGATGGTAGTCTCCGGTATACGGGCAATTTCCATGGTTTGCGTCTTGGTGTTAAACCAGGGGACTTCAATTGCTGGTAAAACGTGTTTGCCCGCTATCGATGGTATAAGGGCTATTTTTTCTTGTCTGGATGCCGTAATGCCAGCCGCTAACTTCTGTTCATTCAGGATTGGCTGGTCAGGATAAGCCTTAAAGTTCGCATCCGTTTTAATGGCGCTCAATTCAGGCAGTTGCCCAACTGTCGTGCCAACACCTTGTAGGGTCAAGGTTCTGGTTAACGGTTCGCCGACTTTCATTTGCTGACTGTCACCAGACCATTCTTGTGTTAGTTCGAGTTTTTCAGCGGCAAGCCAGTTTTTGCCGATAGAGCTGGACGGTGCTGGTTTGACATTCAAGGTGACTTCTTTTGATAAAACCCGTTTGGTCTTAGTCATCCGGGAACCGAAAAAATCCCTGAAATCGGGCTGGCGATCAACAATGATGGCGGCTGTCAAAGACAGTGGTTTAATGTTCATTACGCCACTTTTCTGAGGGAAAATGGCGTATTTCCTTTCAGTGACCAGATAGGAAACACCGTTTACCACTGTATTGTAATTACTGTCCTCGCTTAGCTTTTCAATCACGGCATCCGCAAGTTCCGGCTCACTCAATTCGGCTTGAGCGACATCCACTCGCCTGTACAAGCGTACTGTGTAAATGACTTGAGATTGAACATAAGGCTGCTCTGGCGTAGCTTTTACTTCCAGAAATATTTCTTCGTTAGTGTTAACTGCATCTCCCGTTGCTGTGCCTTGAGTGACTACGATAGGAAGTGGGTTGCTGGCATCACTGCCGAACTGTATGGCTGGAATAACCAAATTGCCGGGCTTGTTCGCCGTGACTTCAACCGTCCAGCGGATTGACTTGGTGTAGTTACCGTTGACCCAGGATGAACTGGTGCTTTGGCCTTGGTTAACGATGGCGAAATCTTGTTGGAGCGGCGCAAAATCAGGGTCGCTATCAGGCGTGTCGTTGGCTGTAAAAAATATCTTGAATGATTCGTCAATGCTGACGGGATTGCGGTCAACGGAAGTGGATATGTCGGCGGCGAATGTTTGGTGAGGAGCTATGCCGAAAATCAAAACCAGTATCAACAGGAAGTAACTAAGCATAGTTGCTATCAATGGTTTTTGATGCCTATAGAGTTCGTCATCTCGGCAGGGATTGCCGAGATCCAGGACACATGGATGTGAAAAAAAGTTGCTCCAGATTCTTAAAAAATTGGAGTTATTATTTGGCATTGCCATCCTTGGCATCTGGATTCCGGCAATCCCTGCCGGAATGACGGCATTAATACTTATGGGGCTACCTAAGACCATTGGAAATATGTTTAAACGAAGAAGGTTAATGATTAATTTTATTGGATTCATAGGGTTGTCTTTGTCTTTGCCGTTTCCAATACTTGCTTATTGTCGTCCGCGCTGATCATATTGATACTTGAATTTACGTCTCAATAACCCCGCTGGATCATCTGGAATTCGTTTGAGCCACTGTTCATTGGCTTGTTTTTCTTCATTAGTCATTGCGTCTAAAGGTTTTGTTGATGCCGCATCCGGTTTTTTATCATCTTTTTTAGGATCGGTTTGTTCAGGTTTTGCTGCCTCTGGCTGATTTTTTTGCTCCTGTTTTTCAGCTTCTTTTTTTTCAGGCTGTTGTTCCGCACTTTCTTGTGATTGCTCGGATTTTTGCTCAGGCTTTTTATCGGCTTCCTTTTGCTCGTCTTGTTTTTCTTTGTTTTTATCTTGTTCTGGCTGGCCTGACTTGTCGCCTTCCTTATTTTTCTCCTGATTTTTTTTGTCTTGGGAGTCTTGTTTATTGTCTTTTTTTTGTTGGTTTTGTTTTTTTTCCTGTTGTTGTTTTTGAAGTGCTTCTTCGACTAATTTCTTGTTATATTCAATATCATCTTTAAGTTGCTTATCCGGTGATTTGTTAAGGGCTTTAGCGTAAGCTCCTATAGCTTTGTCATATTCCTGACGAACGGCATAGACGTTACCTTGGTTGTAATCGCCAACGGCGGTTTTGGCATCTTTCATTTCACCTTTTATTGTTTGGTCTGACTTGTATTGAGCGGCTGCTTGCCAATCAGGATTTTCAAATAACTCCGCCGCTTTATCAAATTGCCCGTTGTTGTAAGCTTCTTGAGCTTGCTGGTCTTTGGTTTTCCATAGCTCTTGCCAGTCAAGGGCGTAGCTGTTTTTTGGGAATGGCAATAGCAACAAAAAGACAACACCAAGCAAACCTTTCCTGAAACTCAATGCCGCTAACGGTAGGACTAACAGCAACAGCCAAGGCCCTAAGTCACGCCATTGATCCAACAGCAGGTTTTCATTTTTCTCGCCTTTCACATGTGATTGTGATGCTACCGTCGAAAGCAGGGCTTGAATATCTGCATCATCTGCCGTCAAGGATTGATAAGCACCATTACCTGCCTGAGCCAGTTTCCCTAAGCCGCTAACATCAAGCTTATCAACGATAATACCGCCCTGGTCATCTTTTAAAAAACCGCCCGTGTCCAGGGCAATAGGTGCACCGCCGGAAGTACCTACTCCTAGCACCAGCAGTTGATAAGCGTCCAGCGACCTTGCTTTTGATAAGGCATCGTTAGTGTTCCCACCATCGGTCAGCAGAAGTATTTGCCCTTTCTGCAAACCCGCTTGTTTAAATAGTTCCACGGCTTTTTCTAATGCCCGTGTAGTGTTATTGCCATCGCTGGGCATAATGCCTGTCGTCAACGCGGATAACTGGTTGTCTATAGTTTCGGTATCATTGGTTAGCGGCGTGACAGTGAACGCATCGCCAGCGTATACGATCAACGCCGTTTGTCCATCCTTACGTTGCTTTAAAATATCGGCGATTTTGTAACGTGCCATCACCAAACGGCTGGGTTTGATGTCGGCGGCATCCATCGAACGCGACAAATCCAGCACGATAACCAAAGCCGAATCGTTCCTGAATACGGGCGTAGGCAAGCGTTCCCAAGCCGGCCCTGCCAAGGCGATAATTGCGAACAAAGCGGCAACAGCGCCTGTTACCAGAGGCCAGCGGCTTTGCGCGACGGCCTTATCCTGCAACAGATAAGGCAGCAATGCCTCATCGCAGACGGCTGCCCAGTTGCCGTGGCTCAGTTTACTTCTGACCAGCATGACCAATAAAACTGCATAAGGTAGCAGTGCCAGCAGCAAATAAGGTCTAATGAAATGGAAATCGGATAAGTTCATGACCATTTTGTTTTATAAAAACCTATCAAACCTGACAGGGCTAATGCCAGCCCTAAAGGCCAGTAAAAAAGATCGGTACGTGGACGGAAAAATTGTTTGTCTTTTTCAATGGGTTCAAGCTGATCCAGTAGCATGTAGATATTATTCAATTCCTCGGCATTTCGGGCGCGAAAATAGCGCCCGCCAGTGCTTTCGGCAATTTTAACCAAGGTATTTTCATCCAAATCGGTAGAAGGATTGACCTTACGGGAACCGAAAAAACTACGGACGATCATTTCATCCGCGCCCACCCCTATCGTATAGATTTTGAGTTTATTTGCCGCCGCCAATTCCGCCGCTTTTAAGGGTGACACCTCACCTGCGGTATTCGCGCCATCGGTGAGTAAGATCAAAACCCGGCTGTCGGCAGGCTGATTTTTAAGGCGTTTGATCGCCAAACCAATCGCATCGCCGATGGCGGTGTTATCGCCAGCAAGTCCAATGGCTGATTCATCCAATAAGGTCATGACCGTTTTCCGGTCAAAAGTCAGTGGCGTTTGTAGGTAAGCTTGAGTGCCAAATAGGATCAAGCCCAGCCGGTCACCCACTCGACGGTTAATAAAATCGTTGGCGACATATTTGATGGCAGTCAAACGGTCTACCGCCCGTTTGTTGATGAAAAAGTCTTGCACTTCCATACTACCAGACAGATCCACTGCGAGCATCAGGTCGCGTCCGCTAACGGCCTGTTCGATGGGTTCGCCCAGCCATTGTGGGCGAGTGCAGGCTATGACTAACAAAACCCAGGCAATTGACGCTACCCATAACGGCCACTTTTGGTTTTGTGTGACCGATTTGGTTTCCGCATCGGAAAAATCATCCAGGAACGGGACTTTTAAAGCCGCTTGCTCGACGGTCATTCGGGCAGGGAATAACCAACGCACTAACAGCGGTAGCGGCAATACAAGGAGAAGCCAAGGCCATTCAAAGTGGATCATCGTTTACGTTTGGTTTGGGCGTTTAGCCAGTCTTCACACAGGCTGGTAAGTTGGGTGATTTCCTGTTCCGTTGGCGGGCTTTTTTGGTAAGGTGCATTAGCTAAAAGTTGGCCAATACCCTGTGTGAATGGTGTTCCTGAGACAGAACGGTCAAGAAACTCGAGCCACTGTTGCCCCGTCAACCCAGCGCATTCATTTCTCACGTTTGTGCTAATTGCCGTACGCCGAATAAGCGCAGATAAATCTTTCAGTTTTTGGCTGTTTTCGCCCCGTGTGTCTTGTTTTATTTCCAGAAGAAGCTTTTTTGCGGCCTTAATGGCTGTCTTTCCGGTGACGTATCGATACAGCCAATACATCAATCCAATCAATAAGGGAATCAGGATCGCCAATATCCACCAACCAATTGCAGGTGGCCACCAACCAATTGCTTCAGGCAAGTGAATGTCGCGGAGTGGAAGTTTACCGGATTCCATTTTATCGAGATCCCAATGGATGTCTCAGGCATTGCACAGGATCGGCCTGGGTGCTGCACTGTATCAACGCCACGCCACGCCTTGAAGAAATGCGCTTTATTTTTCGTAGCCTTTCTTCAAAACGAAGCTGGTAGTTAGTTAACCTTTGCTTATCGCTGGTATCAATCAGTACATCCTTATCATCATGAGTAAATCGGTAACGGCCTTGCGTGGGCAGTCCTTTTTCTAGCGGGTCGTAGACGAAGATCAATACCACGTCGCAATGTTCCGATAACTTCAGTAAATAGTTTTCCGTTTGTTCGTTTATGCCGCGAAAGTCACTGATGATATATACCAAGCTCCCTGGCCTGGCATGTTGTGATAACCTGAATAGTGCTTGAGTAAAAGTAAAATCATTACCTTCTGCTATATCAGGAATGACGAGGGCATTCAAGAAATGCAGTACCGAATGTTTACCGTTTTGGGGTTTGAGTTCTTTACAGGATGATTGTGAAAACACCTGTCCGCCTATCCTGTCGCCCTGTTGGTTGGCAACCCAGGCCAGTAAAGCCGCAAGTTTTTTGGCTTGCACGGACTTGAATACGCCACGGGTAGCAAACTGCATAGCCGGACGGTTATCTACGGAAATAAATACGGGCTTTTCGCGTTCTTCCCTGAATAATTTGGTATGGGTTTTACCTGTCCGTGCAGTTACCCGCCAGTCAATACTGCGTATATCGTCGCCCTGTTGATAGAGACGAGTCTCGTCAAACTCCATCCCTCTGCCTTTAAAAGCAGACAGATAGCCGCCGCTTTGTTGAGCACGGATTGTCAAACGGTGCAGGTTTAAGCCAGATGCAGGTTTTGCCAGATCAATCAAAGTCTTTAACGATACCGAAACCAACCCGTTAGTATCTTCAGGCCTGTTGTCAACGTCGATTTTTTTCGCAGAAAACATTACGGTACCGCAATTCTGGCAATGAGTTCCTTGATAACCTGATCGGTCGTGATGCCTTCGGCTTCCGCTTCATAAGATAAAATCAGGCGGTGGCGTAACACATCAAAAGCCAGCTCCTGAATGTCTTCGGGGCTGACGAAATCTTTTTGGGACAGCCAAGCTTTGGCTTTGGCACAGCGGTCTAAGGCAATGCTAGCTCGTGGGCTGGCACCGTATTGCAACCAGCTTGCAAGATCTTTTCCGTACACGGACGGGTTTCGGGTTGCCAAGACTATTTGCAGCAAATAATCTTCCAGGCTATCGGTCATGTACATATCCAACACTTCCTCGCGGGCAGCAAATAAGGTGTTTTGGGTGATGGCTTCAAAGGGCTGCTTAAGTTTTGCAGCTTCGGATCGCGCTTCTGAACGCGCTAAATGCAGAATGCTTTTTTCATGTTCCGCTTTTGGATAATCCACCTTAACATGCAGCAAAAACCGGTCTAGCTGGGCTTCCGGTAAGGGATAAGTGCCTTCCTGCTCAATCGGATTCTGTGTTGCCATCACCATGAATAGCTGCGGCAGCGGGTAAGTGGCCTGCCCCACCGTAATTTGCCGTTCTGCCATAGCCTCCAACAAAGCCGCCTGGACTTTTGCCGGAGAACGGTTGATTTCGTCGCCCAGGATCAGGTTATGGAACAATGGCCCTTTCTGGAATTCAAACGTGCCTTGCTGGGGACGGTAGATTTCAGTCCCGGTCAAATCGGCTGGCAACAGATCTGGAGTAAACTGCACCCGATGAAAATCGCCTTGGATACCTTTGCTGAGTACGTTAATGGCACGGGTTTTGGCCAATCCTGGCGCACCTTCAACGAGAAGGTGGCCATCGGCCAACAGGCCAATCAACATGCGCTCAACCAGAATTTCCTGGCCGATAATTTCTTGGTTGATGTGGGTTTTTAGGCGAATTAGGGCGGATTGCGTGGTGCTGGTTTGGTGTTGTTCTGACATGATATTTGTTTGTATAATCTAAATTATCGAACTGGTAACTATCGCGTTTAGGGTTAAAGCACGAAAGTAAGGTGTCAACGTCCTAAACAATATTTATAGAAAAAGGTTCAAAATTGAATAGATAAGGTTGCTTGGCATGAAGTTCAAGTAGGTGCTTTCAGTGGTGTGAGTCGCTATAATAACGGCTATTTTAATCGGGTTTCCACAACCGCGTTAGTAAATCGTTGTTACAGCGGGGATCGAGTTGCAGCAACAGGTCGATGCCAAAAAAGTTGGTCTGGTGGCCTGTGCTTGTGGGCGTTAACATATTTTGATCCTTTCGACTGGGAAACAGGGGGTTATTTTATCATTTCCGGTTGATTGGTTGTGGGTTATTTTGGTAAATAATTATAGGTTTCAATAAGATGGGTGGTTTTTCAGGGTCGACTATGTACACACCACGGGCATTTTTCCTTCGCGTCGGGAACAAAGGCATTGCAATGCTCGAAGAAGCCTCGCCATGGCCAGTCGCAACCGCAGCTAAACAACCAGCCACAAATTGCCACAATGACTATGAAGGCTAAAAGTATGCTTATACCTATCAATGGTAGCCAAGATCGGATTGCAGAATTCATAGGAAACATTACTCTTGATTGCTTTTCCTTTCATCGTATTGAGAACTATGGGCGATGTTTTCTACAACTGCGAGAATAGTAATTCGCCGCAGCAATAACCAGCAGACCAAGCTGATCGTTGCAAGCACTAGGTCTTCGATGACGGTTGACCATGTGAGTGACCGCGCTAGAAAAACGCCAAAGCAGCCACAATTGGGAAGTGCAATGCCACGCAAGAGCGTTGTAAAAGCAAGGGTGGCGTAGCCCAGATGGAAACCTAATGTCGCAAGTATGCTCTTGCTGAGTTCCCGACCACACAGAATGTTGAGGCCAATAATTAGCTCCAATAAAGAAAATGTGAGGGCAAACCCTAGAAGCGCGAAATCAGGTATACCCAATTGATAGCTATTTATTACCTGTGCAAAACCACGATTATCCAACAGTTTACCTATTGCAGTTACAACAAAAAGTAGGCCCAGAAAATAGCGAAATGCTAGTAAGGTGTAGCGTGTAATCATCGCGCTGAATTAGCAACATTCCAATCGTAAGGTATGAAATCGATTACGTAATCTTTAGGTATTTTCTCCCGTGAGTAAAGATTTACATAGGCGATAAGCGATGGGGTTTCTTTGCTTATAAAGTCGTCGGTATAAAAATCCAGCAATTCACTCAAATACACGGTTTTTAAGGAGTGGTCGATACGCAGATTGCGGTTTTCTGAAAAAAACTTTCGCGTTTCACGATCTAACGCCTGATATAAATTAGCAGCGGAGAATGGTATTTTCGGCAAAATTGGGCAGCCGGATGCACTGCAATTTAAGGCGAAATGCACACGCGGATCCTTTAGTTTACGGATAACATCGTTTTCGTATGAATATAACGACATCTCCTTGCCGCCAATAAGGAAGTCTCGCAAATAAAAAAAACGAACTTTAGCCCAGCCTTCGTGTGTTTTTGGGATATTGGATGCAAGTACGTTATACATCGACAAGGCGTTATAGCTATTGATGTAATGCGCTAAACGTACATTCGGATTACTTATTGAACTTGCTGGAAATTGTGCGACATAAGCAATGTAGTAATACAAATCGCCAGGTTGTTTTTGTAGGGCGGGGAAGTCTACTTCTCCGCTTTCGTTGACATAAGTGTGTAACACCCGTGCGTATGCGTCTAATGGGTTGTCACTACGTTGTATTGACTGAGGTTCGGGAATCGGAACTAAGGTCGTGCAGCCGTGCAACAATACGAATGCTATTAACAGTGCAGTCGCGTTTAATTTTCTCATTGCAGTTCGTCAGGAGCCAAAATTATATCGTTGTTCAGGTCGGAGTCGGTAGAAACGCTAGCATAGCTGCTATCTCTCATGGCATTTGCACGGGTGCGTCCCCTAAGGAATTTGATGGGATATATTTTGGGGTTGACTTGATGCGTTTCAAGCCCAGTTGTTGGTATCGTTTTCCCCGTCAATGGTTGCCATAAGTGTTCCCCCTCAGCCCCGCTCACGGCAATTGGTTTCAAGATGTATTCATCGCGCTTGGCATTGTGCAGGCACATGGAGATTGGCCCATCTTGAGAAGCCACCATAAAGATGCAAGCTTTGATGCGGTCATGTTCCAAGTGGCAAGCATCCATAAAGTTGTGGATGAAAAAAGTCAATTTCTCAATTTTACCGCGTGCCGCCCACAAATCCGCTTTCGCTGACCAGAGATTACGCACCAGCCACTGCAGCCCTTTTTTCCACAAAAGCGGCGTTTTTATAAAAGCAAGGCTAGCAACCACGAAGGCTGAACGTCGATCTGTACGCGAAAAATTAACTTTCGCGGTTGCATTTAGCAACGGTACAGTGAAACCAGGATCATCGAAAAAATCATACAAATTGCCATTAATAGAAAATGCCATGGCATAGCGGTTACAACTGGGATGTCCAACTGTCAACGTGTCGAAACGCAATGCCCTGTCCGCTCCAGACTGGATATGTTCGATCATCGTATCGGGCGTAATGCCCTGATGACGGTCACGTAACACGCCTCGCCCAGTATCAGCCTGGAGCTGAAACGAAACCAAACTAATCACGTCTGTGTGTTTGCGGAAAAAACGCACTAACGTTGGGACTTCATGAAAGTTCTCGTCATAGACAGTGGTGTTGAAGAACGCGGCTAACGGCAAGCCTCGGACACGGTCAATGTATTTCTCACGAATTTTATTGAGCTCTTCTTCGCTGTTAAAGCCTTTACGCTGTTGGGTCATATCGACGTGAAAAGCCACATCAACGAGTCCCACAGCGCATAGGTCGGACAACAACTCGCGGGTGGCGAGAATGCCATTGGTAAACAACGATGCCCGCAAGCCTTTTTCAGCAATACGTTTTACGATTTGAACCAATTCTTCGCGCTTGCGTAAAGTAGGATCACCACCCGAAACTTGCACATCGGTATTTTTGCCGTAATGTGCTTCGATCATGTCGATGCGTCGGAAAACTTCCTCTAGTGGAATATCGCGTACGGCTTCCGAATGTTCGGAAAGATAACACAGCGTACAATCTAAATTGCAGCGCTGAGTAATCTCCAGGGATACGCAACCGACAGACCAGCGGCGTCCTGCTATTTGCGACGGTGTCCATAAGCCGACATCATCAAGGCGTTGGACAAATGGCTCGTAGCGTTGGCTTGGTTCTGGTATGTCAGAGTAAGGAGGCCAGTCCAGGATTTCAGCCGGGCTTAAATAATTGATCTCAAGGCCGTCAGCAGAATAAATCATTTAATATCGCTAACCTTTGTCACTTGATTTCAAGCGGGACGGGCAAATTGCTGCGCCCCGCATGTGTTCAAAATGTAGGTGTAAAGGGAGCTATTCCGCCAACTGCTGTATCCCATCCAGCAACCACTTGGTTTGCTTGGGGTTGCTTGGTTTAACAAAATGCCATACTTCCCGCACTTGTCCGGCTTGGGCATCATGGTCTTCGCGCATGACGGTGTCGAACAGGACGACGACTTCGATTTCGTTGCCGATTTCACGCACTTCCAAGATTTCAGCTTCCAGCTTTAGGATGTCGGTGTGGTTGTCTTCGGTTGATGCGTTGATTTGGTCTTGTATCTCGGCGAAGACTTTATCGGTGGTTAAACCCCTGATTTCAGCCAAATCGCGTTCATCCCAAGCTTTTTGCAAGTTTTTGTAGGCGATTTTTGCGCCAGCCAAGAAACCTTGTTCATCAAAACCTTCGGGCATTACGTAAGTGTTAAAACCGGCATCTTGTTGTGTGCTTTGGTCTGACAAATCAGCCGATTTTTTGTTTTTATCAAACAGAATGTCGGTATTAAAGCCTGTCGAGCTGCTTTGTGTCGATTGGTCTGGATGTTGTTGGTAGTTGGAGGTGGTGTCTTGATAACTGTCATTGCTGGTTCGACCGCTAGGTTGCCCAAAAACAGGTCGCTGTGCAGAAGCCTTACGCGCCGCAAACATTCTGTAGAGGAAAAACGCAATGCCGCCAAAAACCAGCATATCCATAAAGTTAAGGCCATGAAAGCCGCCGCCCATAAACATGGAGCCTAATATGCCACCGATAGCCAAACCTCCCAACATGCCCATCAACCCACGATTGGCCCAGCCTGGACGCGCCGCCGCTGGTGATTGTTTGCCCGCTTGTTGTTGTGTGGCTGAACGTGTGGGTGCTGCCGAACGTTGGTAAGGTGCGCTATAGGAAGACCTGCCGCCAAACGAGCTGCCGCCGCCGAAGCGTCGGGCTTCTGCATCATTTAAGCCTGCAAAAACTAAAAACAGGGAAAGCAACGCGCTAAAAAGTATGCCAGTTTGGATTTTCATAAATTCCTCAAAGTTAAATCGTGCATCACTAAGATGGGGGAGAATGGTAAAAGTTTCAAGTTGTTAATTATGCCTTTATAGAATAACATTGGTCTATGTTACTCCATCTTCGCAAAACTCTTATGCTTGTATTGGCAATGTTGCAATTTTTTGCACCATTAGTCCATGCACATACGGGCGGTAAAAACTTCAATCAGGGTTTGCATATGCCCGGACTTGAGTCTTACCTTGCCCATCAAGATGCCCCTGTTTTGCACAATGTCAATGTTGAGTGGGATGCTGAAGGCTTGCTGGTTATGGTTGATACTGGCATTAAAAGTACCCAGGATATTTCTGTAGCCAGCATAGATAGCGGTTTTGCACTGTTACCCTCCAATCAATTACAGGTCTCTGCCTTACCTGAAACTGACAATAATTTCTCTCCGCAACATCAGTCGTTTAGTTTTCGAAGACTACCCCCTTTATTCTCTCCTCGCGCACCTCCTGCTCAATAATCTACGGTTTTTTGTCCTGATTAGGACGCGTTTGCTTTTTAGATTATAAAATTCGCGGTTTTCCCGCATTGAGCTTGCTATGTTTGTTTCAAACCTTATTACCAAGGTACTAACAGTGTTTTTGCTGATCGCTACCGTTGCGGCGGCAGAACCTAAACCCACTGTTGCCCATGAAGATCCCATTGAAATTGATAAATCGCTAACTTTATCCAAAGTAGTTGATTTAACTATGGAAAAATTCCCCGATATGGCTTGGCTCAATTCTTTGGAAGAAGAGGCGGTAGCCATTAAGCAACGCGGGGAAAGCTGGACAGCAGGCGCGTCCCAGGCAGGGCTGCGCTATCAGAACATGACCAGTGGAACCGTAAATTATGTCGATGCGACGGTGCAAGTACCGTTGTGGAACTTGGGTCAGCGCGATGCTGAACAAGAGCGTGGCATAAAAGCTGAAAACAGCGCCGACCTCCAATCCGCAGCAACCAAACTACGTATTGCAGGATTGGTAAGAGCTGCATTATGGGATATGGAGCTACAAAAAATCCGCTATGAACAAGCCCGCGCAGAAATCAATGTTTTTGAGCAGCTATTAGCCAAAGTTGAACGACGAGTTGAATTGGGCGATTTGCCCCGCGCTGATGTATTGCTGGCGCAAACCGAATTGCTGCAAAAGCTTTCAACCTTAACCCAAGCAGAAGCTGAATTAATGCACGCCCGTAAGCGGTATTCCAGTATCACCCAATTGACCAAAACCCCAGCCATTTACCAGGAAAAATTAGTCGCATTAAAAAAAATTGAGTTTAACCACCCTATTTTCGTAGCCATTAATAGTCAGATCGAACGAAAACAGGCTGAAATTAAAGCACTTAAGTTAGTGGGTTCAGGACAAACCAATCTTACTGTCGGTGTTAATAGTGATAGGACTCAAAACAATGATCCACGAAGCAATCAAACCGAGAGTTTTAATGTTGGCGTAAACATTCCTTTTGGCGGAGCAGAGCATCTTCAACCGCAAATTGCAGCCCAAAATGTAGAGCTTAATCGTTTGATAGCAAACCGTGAGCAGCTTTTCCGGGATTTAGAGCTTGCCCATCATGAGGCGGAACACAATCTGGAAGTCAACCAAGCAGAACTTGAAATCGCTAATGAATTGAAGCGGGTGGCCGAAGAACATTTGGGAATGATGCAACTTAGTTTTTCTGTGGGTGAACTTAATCTGATGGATTTGTTGAAGACACAGTCCAGAACACAGCAAGCAATTCTAAGTGCAAAAGAACGCGCAATCATGCTTGAGCGCGATATTGCGCTCTACAATCAGGCGGTAGGAGTGTTGCCATGAGTAAGATAAAAATTTTAGTTTTTGTCTCCACATTGGGCTTAGCTATTTTTAGCCCTATTTCCTGGGCGGTCGGTAATTTCATCCAGCTTACGCAGCAACAGTTTGATAATCTTGGCATAAAAACTGGCAAGTTAGAACCTGCCAGCCATATCCCCTTATTTACAGCCCCAGCGAAAGTAGTCGTTCCACCTGCAAATGATTTTGTCGTGAGCACATCGCAAGCAGGTCTAGTCGTTAAGGTGAATGCTTCGGTAGGTGACAAGGTTGCTAAAGGCGAGCTTTTAGGTCTAGTTAACAGCCCTGATTTGCTGACTTTGCAGGGCAATTATCTTAAAGCCGTTGGCGCACTAAAACTGGCCTCTGCCACCTATAACCGAGATAAAAAATTACGTAAAGAAGGCGTTATTTCGGGTCGAAACGAGCAAGAGGCGTTTAGTTTATACAACGCCTCGATAATCGACATGAATGAGGCGAAACAACTGCTCCAATTTGCCGGAATGACCCCAGCAAACATTAAACAACTAGATAGCACAGGTCGTTTTGTTAGCCAGATCAGCGTAAAGTCACCCATTTCAGGCAGAGTGCTTGAACGCATGGTGGTTTCCGGTACCCGCGTGGATGCCATGGCACCGCTCTACCGCGTAGCCAATCTTGATGAGCTTTGGCTGGAAATCAATATTCCTCATGAACACATCAGCGATATAAAAATCGGCGATCAAGTTCAGGTGGAAAACACCTTGGTAGAAGCCGAAATTACAGTATTAGGTCAAAGCGTCAATCCAGAAAACCAGACGATTCTAGCTAGGGCAGTCATTAAAGATAAGCAATCTAAAGGCAACCAGCCTTCAGTTCGTGTTGGGCAAAAAGTGACGATTCAAGTTATCCAGGATACCGATACTGAAACGTATAGACTGCCCGATGCTGGCATTGCTCATAATGACGGAAAAACGTATGTTTTCATTAGAGATAAAAACGGTTTCAAGATTAGCGAAGTCGCTATATTGGGCAAACAATCCGACGGTTCGGTTATTAGCGGCACTTTTTCCGGCAATGAGGACATTGCAATCAATAATGCAGCGACACTCAAGGCTTTGTGGCTGGGCTTAGGGAGCGGTGAATAATGGCCAGCCTGATACGATTCGCGCTTAGCCAGCGGATACTCGTCCTGTTAGCCGTGTTCTTGCTGGCAGGTGGGGGATATTATGCGTTTAAAAACATTCCCATCGACGCTTTTCCTGAAGTCTCCCCCACACAGGTAAAAATTATCGTTAAAGCGCCCGGCATGACACCTGAAGAGGTTGAAGCCAGGATTACCGCACCTATCGAAATTAATTTGCTGGGTATTTCGCACCAAACCATGCTGCGTTCCATCGCCAAGTATGCGTTAACTGATATTACTGTCGATTTTGAAGAAGGCACGGATATTTTTTGGGCGCGTCAGCAGATTGCCGAACGCTTGAATACTTTATGGGGCGATTTGCCGTCTGGGGTTTCCGGCGGTATTGCACCAATGACTACGCCATTGGGGGAAATGTTTATGTTTTCCATCGAAGGTGGCGGCTTAAGTCTGATGGAAAAACGGGACTTACTGGACTGGGTTATCCGTCCAGCACTCAGAACAGTTCCTGGTGTCGCCGATGTGAACTCATTGGGCGGCATGGTCAGGAGCTTTGTCGTGATGCCTGATAACGCACGTTTGGCAGCGCGTGGGATCAACATGGACAAGTTAATCAGCGCATTGCAAACCAATAACCGTAATGATGGCGCGGGACGCATCACAGAGGGCGAAGAAGCACTGATTGTTCGTGCCGAAGGTCGCATTAAAACCCTGGATGATGTGAAAGCGATTGTGGTGGATAGCAATCAAGGGATGTCGATTACCGTTGACGACGTGGCTGATGTTTCGATTGGCGCTTTGACACGTTATGGTGCGGTCAGTAAAGACGGCAAAGGCGAAGAGGTAACGGGCTTGGTATTGAGCTTACGCGGCGCGAATGCTCGGCAAACCATCGTCGGTATCGAGGAAAAGTTAGCAGAAATAACGCCAAGTTTTCCTGAAGGTGTGCAAGCCAAAGTTTTTTATAATCGCGGCAATCTCGTAGATAAGGCTGTTGATACGGTATTCCACGCCCTTATGGAAGCCATCGTACTGGTCGTGATTCTGTTGATATTGTTTTTGGGTAACCTGCGGGCGGCGCTTACTGTGGCATTGGCATTGCCGATGGCAGCGATGGTGACCTTCATTCTAATGAAGTTTGCGGGAATGTCAGCTAACTTAATGAGCCTTGGCGGCTTGGCAATAGCGATTGGTATGTTAGTCGATGCGGCAGTGGTCGTGGTCGAAAACATCATCACCCATCTGGCGCATAAGGAAAAAGCCGAACGCTTACCGCGCTTGCATGTGATTTACCGAGCCACCCGCGAAGTTGCCGTTCCGGTAACATCCGGCATCCTCATAATCATAATCGTGTTTTTGCCTTTGCTGACCTTGCAAGGCTTGGAAGGCAAGTTGTTTACGCCAGTCGCCTTAACCATCGTGTTTGCGCTGGGTGGCTCGCTGATTTTATCGCTAAGCGTCATTCCCGTACTGGCTTCGTTTTTGCTCAAGGAAGTCACGCATGAAGAGCCCTGGTTACCACGAAAGTTATCAAGTCTCTATCAACCAGCGTTGCTTTGGAGCCTGGACAATAGCAAAAAGATTTTCTTCATAGCTGGCGGATTGCTGCTCGTGACCACTTTAGTATTTACCCAGATCGGTAGCACTTTTATGCCGACAATGGACGAAGGCGACATCATTGTGCAGGTCGAAAAATTACCGTCGATTACCTTGGAACAATCTGTTGCCTTGGATGGGCAAATACAAAAAGTTTTGTTAAAGAATGTGCCGGAAATTACTACCGTTGTTGCCCGTGTCGGATCCGATGAATTAGGGCTTGATCCAATGGGGCTCAATGAAACCGACACTTTTTTGGTGCTTAAACCCAAAGCCGAATGGCAGGTGTCTTCAAAAGAAGCGTTAATCGAAAAAATTCGCGCCGTCATGGAACAAATGCCAGGAATTTCCTTCGGTTTTACCCAGCCTATAGAAATGCGGGTTTCCGAGATGTTGACGGGTACGCGGGGCGATTTGGCGGTTAAATTATTCGGTTCCGACCTTGCTGTGCTGGAGGAGAAATCTAATGAAATCGTCGATATACTCAAACATATTGAAGGCTCAAGCGATGTATTCGTTAAACAAAATAGTGGTATGCAATTTCTGCAAGTGACCATAGACAGGTCGGCAGCAGGTCGTCTTGGCTTGGATGGCGATAGCATCGAAAATCTATTACGGGCGCAAATTGAAGGCTTAAACTTAGGCGTAGTGCAGGAAGGCATTAAGCGTACGCCCTTAATTGTGCGTGGCAACAGCACCATAGCCAGTTTTGATAATCTGCAAATCACCTTGCCAAATGGCAGTCATGTACCCATCACAGCAATTGCCCATTTGAAAAAAGTTGAGGGCGTTGTTTCCATTGGACGGGAGCATGGCGAGCGGTTTACGGTTGTCCGTAGCAATGTCGATGGGCGGGATTTGGTCGGTTTTGTTGAAGAAGCTAAACAAGCCGTTGCCGAGAAGGTAAAATTGCCCACAGGTTATACCGTCGCATTCGGTGGTCAATTCGAAAACCAGCAACGCGCGGCAGCTACGTTGTCGTTGGTTATTCCGGTCGCACTAGGGTTGATTTTTCTGTTGTTGTTTTCAACCTTCGGTTCGATGCGACAAGCGCTATTGGTGCTTTCCAACATTCCCTTAGCGATGGTCGGCGGCGTGTTTGCGTTATGGTTGTCGGGCGAATATCTATCAGTCCCCGCCTCGGTAGGATTTATCGCGCTGCTAGGTATCGCCGTACTGAATGGCGTGGTGATGGTCAGCTATTTCAACCAGCTTTTGGTAACAGGTATGGACATGGCTAAAGTCGTGGTTATCGGTTCAGCCCGGCGTTTAAGGCCAGTCATGATGACCGCCAGTATAGCCGCCTTTGGTTTGATCCCCTTGCTGTTTGCCACCGGCCCCGGCTCGGAAATTCAACGCCCCTTAGCAATCGTGGTCATCGGTGGGCTGGTATCTTCCACATTTTTGACCTTATTTTTATTACCTATCCTGTTTAAACGGTTTGGCTTAGCCAAGGTGGTTGCATAATGAACAAAGACTGTTTGGTTATAATCAACGCGCCTTCAAGCCTAGAGGAAATGCTGGTTGATTGCCTGTTGACATTGGAATCTGAACACGGCTTCAACAGCTTTCCCGTCAACGTGCATCATCATGAAAACAAAGGCCTATCGCTGGCAGAGCAAGTCAGTGGTCGTCAGAAGCAAATTTGTTTTCAGATACATATTGATGAGGATGGAGCAAGGCTTTTATTAAAGCGGTTGAAGGAGGAATTTGAAGGTGCGGGGATTCAGTATTGGGTAGTGCCGATGTTGGAAAGTACTGAAATTTAGTCATTCTGTTATCTACCAAGAATTCTTTTAATAATCACCCTCTCCTTCTAGGGGAGTGAATCATTGATTTGCAGGCTTTTGGGCTATAAATATGTCTTGGATAATCCAAAATATGGACATCCGGTTTCTCAAGCTCGGCGATTGCATTGGTAGCAATCCATTTTGCTGGTTTGCTATCCGTAACTAGAATGCGCTTAGCAGTGAGTATCGCCTTTTTATTGAGATCGATATTTCTTTTGCCAACATTGCGAAGTGCCCAGTTGATGGCCTTTTTAACATATATTCGGTCGTCATTTGCTTCCCGCTCAATGACTGGGAGGAATTGCTCAAACACTTCGTTGCCCGACGTTTTGTCTGCAAAACCATAAGCCGCCATGATGACAAAACCAGCCCGTTTAATGAATTCATGCTCATTCTCAGACCATTCAAATGCCTTGGCTAAACCATGCTTACTTTTGGTGAAAAATCCCATGCAGAATGAATCACAGATTTCCCAGTTCTCAAATGTCATTACCCATTGATCCATTTGCCCTTCCGTAATGCACATTGGGTCGTAAATTTTGCTACACAGTATTCTTGCTTCATAAATGCCCGTCTCAAATAAGGCGTGGGCGAGATTATTATCACGTCCAATTTCCATAGTTAAATCCTTTAGGTCTTTGTGATAAACGCCCAGAGAATTCTGGGCTTTGATACCAAACTTTCGTTCCTTAATTACTATTTTCTCTGGGTCTGCCAAAGCTTGCAATCGTGTTATCACTTGCTGCAAGTTCATGGCTTTTCAGCATTTATCTTGATGGCCTGATCGATATAATACTTAATATAATCAATATTTAAAGCACTCATTGACAGCACTCGCATGACTTTTCCAGTGTCAGTCAGCAAGCTATATTTATCCTCCATACAAGTGCCTTTAAGGAAGCCAATATCGATTCCATGTGGCATCGTTCGCATATGACAGATTCCGCTTTTATCATCGGAATAAGTGGTTATCCGATCTTTTTTTATTTCCTTCAGCTGGTAGTATTCGACTAGCAATTTACGTGCGGACATAAAAAGTGCTTTATGCTCTGACTTCATATCAATATCGAATTGCATATTTTCCCCTTTCTATGGCTAACATAAGCTGCGTGACCTTTGTTAGTCATTCGATGTCTTGTCAACTTTTTGCAAAACCAAAAGCCGATTATTGGCCGGCATAGGGTTGTCATTTAATAACCTGAGTCCAGCAATCTCTGCTAACGCTATCACCGCCTCAAAATCCCTGATGCCGCTCAAAGGATCACGGCTTTTCAACCACTGATCGAAATTGGCGTTACTGTCGCTGGTGTACTTGCCGTTGTAATTAAATGGCCCGTAAATACAAACCCGTGCCAACGGGTTTAGATAGGTTTGGAAACGTTTAAACAATATTTCAACCTGTTGCCAGCTCATGATGTGCAAAGTATTGGCAGTAAATACCGTATCCATCCCATCACAAGGCCAGACAGAATCGGTGACATCAAGGGCTATTGGCAGGTTAAGGTTAGTCAATTGCACCTCTTCCCGCCATGCGTTGATGCCAGGGAGATTCCCCACCACGTCCGTAGCTTGCCAGATAAGATGCGGAAGCTCGCTGGCAAAATAACACGCATGTTGCCCCGTACCGCTGCCGATTTCCCAAACAGTTGTTGGTTCACTGAATATCTCCCGAATGACCGCTAAAATAGGTGCTTTATTGTTTTCGCAGGCTTGGGAGTAGGGTTTATTGACCACGTTTTGATTTCCATATTATTTTTGTAAAATCAACGATCATGCAATTTTTCCTGCAACCACACCTTAATAAGCGATTGATAAGGCACATCACGGGCATTAGCGGCGGCCTTGATTGAGTCAAGCAGGTGTTGTGGTAGCCGCAGTGAAATGGTTTTGGTCGTGGGCTTCAAATTGGGCAGCACAACGGATTGTGCCTTAGTCCAATCGAGGTAGTCGGTGGAGTCGTGCGTCTCCCAAAAGACACGCTCTTGTACTTCATTTGCAAATGCAGGGATTTCTTTAAGTTGTTTGTTCATAATTTGTGCGCTCTTTTTTGTGCATGCCTCTAGCGGAAATCACGCGAATTTTTTCACCGGAAAAACGTAACGTGAAAGTAATATGTAACAGTCGTTTATCATCAGTTTTGCCCAAGGCGTGAAAGCGCGGTTCTTTATAATCCTGTCTGTTATCAATCAATAATAATAAAGGAGTATTGAAAAAAACTTTTTCCGCTTCCGCCATTGATACGCCGTGCTTGTCGTTCTTGCGGATATTTCCGTCATCCCAATCAAACCCTATGATCTTGGCTATATCAATCATTTTTGTATATTATGAGAATATACTTATGAGAGCAAGTTTAGTTCTAAAAATTCCGGTATTATTTTAGCTGCGTGAAATTCCCCGCTCTTTGAAATGGAAATAAAATAAATCACCGCCATTAACCAAGTCGATAGCAAGGCTTGGAATAGTCTTGTTGGAAGTGACTATCCATTCATGCGCTACGAATTTTTCATCCAGAACTTCGTATTGCGCTAAACCATTTTTCTGAGTTCTCCCTTTAAAAAGAGTGTTTTTTGTCCGTATATCACCAACAGGTTCACCTTCCAGCATGGTTAATTGTTGCAATTCCTTGCTGGCCTTGTGCTTCAATACAGGTCAAATCCCGCAAATGGTGAGTGTACACGGTATGTATTTATTGTCGGTTCACTGACGTGAACGACGGAAAAACAGATTTTGCAGGAGCGAAAATCTGTCCTAAGATCGTGAGGAATAATGTTGCTAACCTGTGGTAACACACCTATGGTTTCGCAGCGGAGCTTTGCGTGGCCTAATACGAGGGTAATACTTAGGAGATCTCTAAAAATCCCCGAACCATCGCTACGCTCTTCCTCTGGGAGGGGGCTAGGGTGAGGTTTGTAAATGCTTGATTTTAATCGCTCATCCCAACCTTCTCCCAGAGGGCATAAGTATCTACACAACTTTTCAATATAACAAAAACAATGGGTTGCCAAATCACCAAGCCCCTCTCCTGCTGGAGAGTTGGGGTGACGACTGCATGGATGCAGGGCAACGCATGGAGCGGTTCGAGGAGAATAAAATTAACGGCTAATCCCCCTCCATCCCGACCTTCTCGCTCAAGGGAGAAGGGGGTAGATACTTATGCCCAGAGGGAGAAGGTGCTTTTTGAATTTTTAGAGATCCCCTTAACTAGGTCGCGCGATTAGAGTTATCAACCAAAATCTTTAAATTCTGGCCTGGGCGCAGCCCTTTGGAGCCGGCTTCGGGATTGGATTTACGCAGATCGTTCAAAGAAACGCCGAATTTTCTGGAAAGTTGCATCAATGAGTCGCCTGGTTTTACCGTATAACGGATAAGACGAGTTGGGGATGCGGAGGCGACTTGTTGTCCGCCGCCTTTTATGACTAGCTTTTGCCCCAGCCTAAGGTTGCTGTTGGCGGATATGTTGTTCCAAGACGCGATGTTGTTTCGACTGACTGCAAAACGTTTGGAGACGTTAAAAAAGGTGTCGCCTTTTTTGACGACGTAGATTTGTCCGCCTGACATTTTAGCTTTGACAGGTCTGCTTATCTGCTTGATTGCGGCGGTGTGGCTTGATGCAGGGACTTTAAGATAAGCTCCTGCGTTGACGCTGTTTTTTGCCAGATGATTGGTTTGGCGTAAAGCGGTAATGGTTGTGTCGTATTTTCTAGCAATATTAGACAAGGTTTCGCCACGACCAACACGGTATTGCTGGGTTGGAACTCCTGAAAAATACCTTTTCGCAGTAATTATTTCTTTGCTGCGACGACTTTCGAATCTTTCCTCTTCTGCGCGTGCTTTTTGGGCGATCAATTCATTTTGGTGAATTTTTTCGGCTAATAGTTCTTCGTCATGTTGTCTTTGATCCACTCTATCTTCATAAGGCAACAGAGCCAGACTTTTTTTGAAGGATTGGACATGAACGGATGGAATCAATAAGCGATGTGGGCCTTGCGGTGCGGTGCTGGCCTTCTTAAAGCCTGGGTTTAATTTCAAAAAATGGCTGAGTGGGGTGTGCGCCATTTCCGCAGCTTTGTCTAAATCTAGCTGGGAACCAACGTTGACAACTTCACAGTAAGGTTTGTTGGGGACATTTTGTAAACGAACGTTATATTGTTCGGCATTGGCGAATAATTTGGCAATCGCCAATAACCGTGGTACATAATCTGAAGTTTCCTTGGGAAGATCCAATGACCAGTAGTCGGTCGGTAAGCCTTGGTATTCGTTACGGGTGATGGCTTTACCGATGTTGCCCTTGCCATAGTTATACGATGCTAAGGCAAGAAAGAAGTCACCATTGAAGGTTTCGCTCAGATCTTTAAGAAACGTAGTTGCCGCCACTGTTGAAGCATAGACATCGCGGCGGCCATCGTACCAGGAGTTTTGTTCAAGCCCGAACAGTCGGCCGGTTGCAGGGATGAATTGCCAAAGTCCTGATGCCGCGCTTCTTGAATAGGCTTCTGGGATAAAGGCACTTTCGACGACGGGCAGCAAAGCTAGCTCGCCAGGTAGGTTTTTTGCCTCAATTTCATCCAGTATGAGGTGCATGTATGGGGCAGCTCGTTCTTGGATTCTAGCGATGTAATCAGGGTGGCCCAGGTAATAACTTAATTCTCTGTCTACGCGCTCATTATCAACTTCTGGGAGCGAGTACAGCGAGATCATCCTTTCCCAGACGGTATCATGGTGTGAAAAAAGACCCTTAAGCCTTTTTTTGAAAAAGGTTCGTGGTGACTTAGTTACCGAACTCCTGTAGGACGTTGATGTGGCGGGTGAGCTAGTGATGTCAAGCGGCTCTTTGGGTGCATCGGTGCAGCCAGCAACGATTATTGTGAACGAAAGAAATAAAAATTTGACTGACCTGTTAGAATTGTTAAGCATTATCTAACCCATTAACGTGAAGTTTAAATATAGAATAGTTTGATTGTAGCTTGTTTTTATTGAAAAATCTAAAGTTAATATTGATAGAGTATAAGCCATGAAACGCGATTTCCTGTTCGCTTACTACCAAACTCCTAGAGGTAAGCTTTTGAGGGGGCTTGAGGTCAATTATTTACAGAGTGCTATCGTTGTCAGTTGCAAACAGACCATTTTGCAGATTGGTGGATTGGACTGGGAAAATGAATTCATCGACTGCTCACTTTACACAAGTTATACGATACTCGATGCGAAAACCCTGGGTTGTCAAGATTCCAGAAAAATCCGTGCAAAAGCCTACCATTTGCCCTTGCAATGTGACAGTGTCGATATGATCATACTACCGCATATACTGGAGTTTGATGCCTACCGGTTCCAGACCATGCGCGAGGTGGAGCGGGTGTTAAAGCCGGAGGGAACAGTGGTGATTTTAAATTTTAATCCCTGGAGTATCTGGGTCAGATACCAATACCTTTGGGACAAACGCTTGGCGGATTCATGGCGAGGGCATTTTATACGTCGTTCGAGAGTTATCGATTGGCTAAAGTTGTTAAATTTTGAGGTTACCATGCTATCCCAGTTTAATCTGGATTCGATAGACACGACACATGGAAGATTTCCAAGCAATGCTTTTTCGTTATCAGCAACAGCTTATGCGGTTAAGGCGATAAAACGGCGTTATCACTTAATTCCTTTAACGCCCGTTAAAGATTTGCAACCCCGTTTGGCATTAGCGAATACCGCGATATCCAGTTTACAAATGAAAGACAATGAATGATTCTGTGATTATCTATACCGATGGCGCTTGTCGTGGTAATCCTGGCCCGGGCGGCTGGGGTGCAATCCTGAGCTATAAAGGCAACACTAAAGAGCTTTATGGTGGTGAACGGGAGACGACTAATAACCGTATGGAGCTGTTAGCAGCCATCAATGCCTTGGAAGCGTTGACTCAGCCTAGCGCCGTCCAGGTCAATAGCGATTCTAAATACGTGCTGCAAGGCATTACTGAATGGATGGACAGCTGGAAAAAAAGAGGTTGGAAAACCGCAAGCAAATCACCTGTTAAAAATGAAGACTTGTGGCGTCGGCTAGACGCAGCTAGAACACCCCATCGTATTGAATGGAAATGGGTAAAAGGCCATTCCGGTGATAAAGGTAACGATAGAGCTGATGAATTAGCGAATCTTGGGATAGATATGTTAGCAAGTCATGTCAAGGCTGGGTAAGCCCTTATTTCTTATTCATCAAGTCTTTAAGGTTAGCAAAGGGATTGTGCCCGACAATCGCTGTTGCAGTTGAAGATGCTGTCTTGGCATTACCAAACCGTGTCTCTTCGTATCTGGAATGTTCATTGTCATGACAATAAAGGCAAAGCAACTCCCAGTTGCTACCATCTTGCGGATTGTCGTCATGATTATGATTCCTATGGTGAACCGTTAATTCACTAAGCGTCTTGTGGTCAAATTCGCGAGTACATCGTCCACAAATCCATGGGTAAAGTTTCAAGGCTTGTCCTCGATACGATTGTTCCCGCAATTCCTGGTTACGCCGTGCTTCAGAAACAATCTGAGCTGATTTGCTATCGGGTGATGTTTTCTTTAAGTCCATATTGGTGTCTCGTAGGGCTTGGGCAGATTCACTTTATCACTTACAAAATTTAATCTTGCCAATGGCATTATTTTGTTACTACTATAGCTCAAACGGAATTACACGTTAAGGAAAACCGCTGAAAAACTGTTCAGCGTTTTCACCTAAAAGACCTCTCGAGAGGGAGGCCTACATGGATATAGGTAAATAGGGCAACACATGAGCGGTTGGGGGATCAAAAAGGCAAAATGCTTGATTATGCCCCTCATCCCAGCCTTCTCCCTCGAGGGGAGAAGGGGCAGATGCTTGTGTAGATACCTAATGCCCTGAGGGAGAAGGTACAACAGTACGGCAACTAAGCAACGACGCTGCATAGTTATACAAATCCCAATAAGTTGTTATTTGAATCCCCTCATCCTAACCTTCGCCCACTGGAGAAGGGATAATATGTGAACTTATTGGGATTGGTATTACTACACCGCTAAAAAGTTGATTCCGTTCGTCCTGAACCCATCGAAGAGCTTCAGCAGATATTTCTTCCGCATGTGAGCAATGTGCTTTTTGTGTCCACTCTGCGCGTCATAAGACAATCTTACGCTGCCGATTGATGCCAAATAAAATCAGCAAGCCACTAGCCATAAACCATATAGCGGCGGGTACGGGTACAACCGCAGGTGCAGATATGCTGGCATAACCAATATCTTTAAGCATACCAATCTCAATAGCAGACAGAGTGCGCGGACCAAGCCCTCTACTTATAGATGGAACCATGAGCAAAGATGCCATTAATGGATTGTACCCATCAAGATGAGCAATACTACTACCTTCTTGCCACCAGCTTGGTGAGTAAAGAGGAATCTCAGTCCCACCACTTGCCGCCATAGCATTTGCACCATTAAAAAACACGCCACTTCCGCCTGTAAGGGCAGCAACCTTGGTGCTATCAAAAACACCTGCTGAGCTGATAAGCCGATTGCCTGCGGCATCCGTCAGGAAGTTATCGAAAATTGCCCAGGTATCTGCTGTGCCTGGCGCATTACCGCCAAGCCCTTTGCCATTTTCTCTAACGTTCGAATTAAAACCAAGTGTGTGTAATAACTCATGTACCGCGATTTGTTTAAAATCAAATTCATTCGCCTTGATTTTGTCTGTAAGCCCCCATTTTTCAAAAAAATTCCAATCGATATCGCCATCGGCAGCAGAACCGTTGTAGTCTTTTCGACCATTACTCAAGATTTTAGTCTGCACAAAAGACGGCTGAAAACTGCCAGGGGTAAGATACGAATAGCTGCCAGCAGAAGCCAATGTAGGCTCATTAACGCTGCCTGAACTAACATTGTAAGTAAGATGCGCGTTGTAATTCTTAAAATACGACCCTAACATCCCCGCAGCACTGTTCAGCGCCGCTTTTCTTTTACTACCAAAAATAGGATCGTCAAAACCTTGGCCTGGATTCAGGTAATTGAAGCCAAATGTCAAAGCCGCCTCAGCGGGTTGCGCAAAAAGCCCGATTACCAGAAAACCTGCCAAGACAACTGGCTTTGCTTTGCCTAGTAAAGCATTGTAGTTTGTTAAACAGGCAAACATAAGGTTGCTTATTTTTGTATTAGTCATGAGCTTTGCCACTCTGGTTTACGATTAGGGTTTGTAGCATACAAAATTAAGCACTGAAAGACAACCAACAACACTCAAGGTGAGCCTTTTCTTACCAAGTGGTTGATGTTATACCAATCCCAATAAGTACTCATTGATCTCTTCTCCAAAGGGAGAAGGTCAGGATGAGGGGGTTTCATATAACAACTTATTGGGATTGGTATTATTTGCAATGGCATACATCGCCGGAGAGAAGCCCTATAGGTTGACCGCTAAATTATTATTGACAGCATGAAAGAATTTGCGTACAAGTTAGGCTGTGTTTGCATAATTACACAAACACGGCGCTTCATTTGTTTCATAGCATCGGCTGCATTAGCCCAATTAAACCTAGAGGTTTGTTTCATACAGAAAAATCAACTTAACTTAGAGGATACCCTCATGACAATAAGGTATAAAATCTGTACCCTGCTCATTATGTTACTAACGGCTTCCACTCAGGCGGCGGTTAATCCACCTATTGTTGCAACGCCGAAGGCGAAGGCATATTTTTTGGATACCGTGCTTTGGCCGTACAACCCGACCACCAAAACCTACAATATTCCGGTATGTTGGGAGAGATTTTCACAATCTACTGCCGCAGAAAGAGCCAACGTCGTGACTGCAATTGCCAATACATGGCAGAAGTATTCATTGGCAAGATTTACCGGTTGGGGGCAATGCCCGTTGTCACCATTAGTTTTCAATGGCATCAGAATAACCGTCAATAATGTCCTTGACCCACGAGCCGCGCTTGGCAGGCAGGGAAATGGTAAAGTTGGCGTGATGCGATTGAATTTTAGGTTGAATACTCTCAATAAAGCTTCAAGTGACCGATTTTATCCATTTTCAACACCACAAACTTTATTTTCAAGATGCCGACGCGATAATCCAAATACAACACTCAGCACTTGTATACAATCCGAAGCTATTCATGAGTTTGGTCACATCTTAGGTCTAGCACATGAACAAAACAGACCGGACGATCCACTCACTCCGCCTAGAGGTTTGTGTAATATTGAGGATTTCCCCAAAATTCAGACAATACCCGGTATCGCTGGCACATTTAACGTATCCGGCAATACGCTCTTTACTGATTACGATCCTGACTCAATGATGAATTATTGCCGAAGCCTATATTTTGGTAGAACGGATTTAAGCGTTCTTGATAAACTGGCAATTAGAGTTTACTATGGGCAAATGCCAAGCTTTGACAGCCGTACCAGAATTTTGACTATTCCGCGCATCCAAAAATACAATGGCACTATACTGACCGGTTCGTTTAATTTAATTTCTGGCAACCGGTTTCAACAAAGTGCCAGCTTAAAATCAACAACGACACCTTCAATGTCACCAGCAACGCTTTACGCCAATGGTGTGTTATATGTGCCTGAATTGAAATATATTAATGCGGCAGGACATGTTAACCAGATTCTCAGAGCTACTTTACGCACTATTTCATCTGGTTTATATCAAAATAGCTGGATTAGAACTCAACCGACCAAGTTTTTACCTGTCCAAAATTAACTGTCAAAATTTCAACATTAATGGTGTACCTGGCTTTTGCAAGGAACACCATTTATTAAAAACTAAATAGAAAATATCGGCATGTATCAACTTGGGTTTGGCATTATTGATAATTTTATGAATTTTGGCGGCTTCCCAATTAAGGGATTGATCAATCAGGAATGGGGTAATGAGCGTTTTCCTTTGACCTCGATAATGAGAATAATATTATCAGCAATGTGGTATCCACTTTTAATAGCAATACCCGCCTCAATTCCTTTATGTGTCGCCAAATGCTTTAAAAGCAAGTCGTTTTACCAAAAATTTAAATTTTTTTGGTTGTTTAGTGCTTTCATTTTTACTTCGCTGACGACAGCACTTACTGGCATCATGATTCCATCTGCCGATTCCGCGATAATTAATCTTGAGTTAGTTTTGTTTGTAATTTTTTATTTAGTTACCGTTTGTTTGGCTTTAATTCCTGCATATATTCAGTATAAATATTACAATCGCCCTCGGCAGGGCATGTAAACCTCGCATTGACAGATATGATAGTGTTGTACTCACCGGTTCTTTCAATTTATTACCTGATGGTCGATTTCAGCAAAGTGCTAGTTTAGTTACGACGACCACACCGTCAATGGTATCAACAACCTTATCTGCTAATGGGACGTTAACTATTCCAGAACTAAAATATATTAACCCCACAGGACACGTTAATCAGATACTTAAAGCTACCTTATTAAAAACAGCGACCCTAGGTGTGTATACAAAAAGTTGGGTTAAGATTCAACCGACCAAGTTTAGTCCAGTGCCTTTTTAAGTTAAAAGACTCATAGTATTAAAATAACGGCGCGTTTTTTAGCAAAGCGTGCCGTTATCAAACACGGCGAAATCAATATGAAAAACATAAGTTCCTTCTTATCCTTACTGGGCTTATCGGCAATCACCAGTTATGGAGTGTATGGTTTAGTGACGTATTTTATTAGGAATGATTTTCCGAGCTTTCCCATAGAAGGGTGGATAGATCAGGAGTGGGGAGTTGAACATTTTCCGTTAGCTAAAGACACGAGGATTTTTCTTTCAATGATTTGGTATGGATTGTTACTGGCGGTACTGGCTTCGATTCCTTTATGTATTGCCAAGCGGTTTAAAAGCACTTCATTTTACCAAGCGTATAAAATATTCTGGTGGTGTGGCGCGTTGGTATTTTCACCAATAACCGGCATACTAACTGGTCTTATTCATACGGGTACTGGTGGAATCCAGGTAGTAATTTTTCTTGTAACGTTGTATATCACCATTGCTTACTTGGCTATATTACCGGCCCACCTTCAACACAAATACTATAATAAGCCGTAAACCTACTGCTGGGGTATATATAAAAAGTTGGGTTAAAATTCAACCGACCCAGTTCAGCCCAGTACCTTTTTAATTTAAAAAGGATTAAACATAACGGCGCGTTTTTATAGAAGCGTGCCGTTATCTTTTATGGCGAAATCAATATGAAAAACATAAGCGTCTTATCGTTCTGTTTATTGGGATTATGGGTAATTATGGGAGGTTTTGCCTATCCTTTCTATTTCATTGATTTTCCTAGCTTTCCAGTAAAAGACCTACGTTATGATTTAGATCAACCTATAGCACCGTTTGATTGCTTAAAGTGTCCTGAGCGCTTCCCTTTGTCTTCTACAATAAGAATAGTGCTTTCAGTGATTTGGTACGGATTGTTACTGGCGGTACTGTCTTCGATCCCATTATCCCTTGCCAAATGCTTCAAAAGTAATTCATTTTACCAAACATATAAAACTTTCTGGTTGTGGGGAGCCTTGGTATTTTCGTTATTAACCGCCGCACTTACTGGTATTGGGCCTTTAGGGGAGTTAGTTGAAATTACTAGGCCAGCTTTATTTTTCGGGAGGGGACGCGTTTTTCTCCTCCCGATTAAACTCTTTTCAACCTAGATAGGGTATCTAAATGCCACGTAATTGGTTTTTTGCCGGAATAATAGGAATCAGCCTCATCGTTGGCTTTGTCTCTTGGCCTATTTTTAGCACAGGCCACCAAAAGACTATCAAGCTAGGGCAAGCTGTTAAGACGACCCACTCAAGTCTAAATAAGAGCAAAGCGGATTCTAATACCAATAATTCCTCTGGAACTCCTAAAGATAAATCTACCGCAATAGCGTCACAAACCAAAGCTATGGGTTTAGAAGATTGGAAAACGCAAATTAACCAATGGGTTAGCGAATTCCCTTTTCCACAAGAAAATACCCAGTCAATCCCTGGGGCAAACCCGCCTGATGTGGCAAAAGCGATCACAGATTTTGCAGAAAAAATTGACCGTCAAATATACATGAACCCCAAGCTCAGCCGGGAAGATAAAGCCCGCATTTTATGGGATGTTTACCAGGGCAATGAATGGCCGGGTGATAATAATGCCTTAAGAGAAATTATTGGTGGTGTCTTGGCGGGATTGGCCCCTTATGAGCTATCGCCAGAAATAGCTGACGCTTACCAGAACTTACTCCCGCAAGGGGGGCAAAGCCGCCAAGCGCGGCATGACTTACTTGAAATCGCGCATAGTATTCTGACTATAGGCAAAGAACAAATCGCCAATAATAGCCAGGCGGAATCTGTTTATCAGGCGAATGTGCCTTATATCAAGGAAATGCTCAGGCAGCAGATACTTCATACGAACGATGCTTCTTTTTTTGACTTATCTGACGAAACTAGCGGCTTGATGGAGTTTTCTATGGAATTATATGGAAACCAGGCTAACCAGACTGAGCTTGAATCGCTGATCCCTGAGATTAAAGCCGACATTAATGACCGACCGGAATTTAGCGCTCAAATGTACAGCGCGGTTTTTCGCAGTCTTTTTGCCAATTCTGACAAATCGTTAACCTCGGTAAATAGCCTTTTAACATCTCCTGATACGGAGACACAGGAAGGAATGAATAGCGCCCTGTCCTTTTTATTAAAAGAAGAGGGTAACGTCAACCTTTCAGCGTTACCCCAGGAAATGCGGTCGAGTCTCGTTAATTATTTTCAGTCGCAAAACAATGCAGTTCAAGGTAGCGATTATGCGGCGGATTGGCGAATTGCATTTGAACGGTTAAAGTAATTTCAACTTACCATTTTCATAATTTCTCGCAACCAAAACCATCTTCATCCAGACAGAACTCCGCGTGACGGGGTATGTTACCCCGTTACTCACGTTTTGCCGACGGTGAGGTTGTTGAACCACGTCGAAACCCTACGAAGTCAATGGTCTCAACAACATTATTTGCTAACGGGACGCTAACTATTCCAGAACTAAAATATATTAACCCTACTGGACACGTTAACCAGATACTTAAAGCAACCTTATTAAAAACAGCTACCCCAGGTGTATATACAAAAAGTTGGGTTAGGATTCAGCCGACTAAATTTAGTCCGGTGCCTTTTTAAATTAAAAAACTAGCACAATTAAACATAACGGCGAGTTCTTTGAAAAAACGCGCCGTTATCTATCAGAACAAAATCAATATGAAAAACTTTAGCCTTTTCTTATTCTTACTAAGTTTATCGGTAATCATCAGCATAATAGTGATTATTGGATTGCCGCTTTTTAATCTTATTGATTTTCCAAGCTTCCCAATAAAAGGCCTACGTACCGGTTTAGAACAACCGATAGCGTCTTTTGATTGCACAGATTGTAGTGAGCGCTTCCCTTTATCCCCGCCATTGAGAATAGTCCTTTCTGTGATTTTCTACGGATTGTTACTAGCGATACCCGCATCCGTTCCACTATTTATTGTCAGACGTTTTAAAAGCACTTCATTTTATTTAATGTACAAAAAATTCTGGCTATTAAGCGGCATTATATTTTCTGTGGTTTTTACTATTTTGATTGGTGAGACCCCAAACAACTTAGATCCTATTTTTTATCCTTATGAAGTAATGAGGCATTTAATTTCATTGGCTTTTTTGTCGGCAATTGTGTGGTGTTTAACTATTTTACCCGCATCAATTCAACATCAAGGCCTTAAGGCCGTAAGCCGCACTCCTGTAGGGCGACAATAGCGTAGCGTATGCGCCGCATGTGTTAGTGGCCGCTGACTGGACAAGCCTAAATGACCGTACGTTGTTATATACAAGGACATGACCGGCATCGAACGATGCTCCTGCCACCAAGTATTTAGGAAACCTCGCCATCAAGACTGCTCCCCTCTTGAAGTGTTTTGATATGCCTGAAGACATTATGGCTATTCCGTCCGGTAATTCGGCGCTTCCTTGGTGATCGTCACATCATGCACATGGCTTTCCCGTATACCCGCACTGGTCACGCGAACGAACTGGGCTTTTTCATGTAAATCCTTGATTGATTGCGCTCCGGTATAACCCATGCTAGACCGTACGCCGCCCAACAATTGGTGAATAACTGCGAGCAAGCTGCCTTTGTAAGGGACGCGACCTTCAATGCCTTCCGGTACCAGTTTTTCAACGGAATCGGTTTCATCCTGAAAATAACGGTCACTGGAACCTTGCACTTGTGACATGGCACCTAATGAACCCATGCCGCGATACGATTTGTAAGAACGTCCCTGAAACAATTCGACTTCTCCTGGTGCTTCTTCCGTGCCAGCAAACAACCCACCTAGCATGACAGAATGCGCTCCCGCCGCCAAGGCTTTGGCGACATCGCCGGAATAACGGATACCGCCATCGGCAATCAACGGTACACCTGTGCCTTTTAAGGCTTCCGAGACATTGCTGACGGCGGTAATTTGTGGGACACCCACGCCGGCCACAATTCGCGTCGTGCAAATAGACCCTGGGCCGATGCCGACTTTTACGCCGTCTGCACCTGCTTCAACTAGCGCCAATGCTGCTGCTGCGGTGGCAATATTGCCGCCAATTACCTGAACGTTGGGGTAATGCTTTTTTACCCAGTGCACTCTGTCCAAAACGCCTTGGGAATGTCCGTGAGCGGTATCGACAATAATGACATCAACACCTGCCGCAACCAGTGCAGCAACTCGTTCTTCAGTGCCAAATCCGGTACCGACTGCCGCACCCACGCGCAAGCGTTCCTGCTCGTCTTTACAGGCTTGTGGGTAATCTTTCGCTTTTTGGATGTCCTTTACAGTAATCATGCCGCGCAAATGAAAGGAATCATTCACCACCAGGATTTTTTCTATGCGATGTTTATGCAGTAAGGCAATAGCTTCCTTAGGGTCAGCATTTTCACTTACCGTAATTAACCGCTCCTTAGGGGTCATTGCTTTTGAAACGGGTTCGTCAAAACGGGTTTCAAAGCGCAGATCCCGGCTGGTCACAATGCCAACCAATTCATCACCGTTAACTACAGGAACGCCGGAAATATTTTTGGCACGGGTTAATTTGATGACATCGCGGATACTGGTGTCGGGAGAAACCGTGATGGGGTCTTTAATCACCCCACTTTCGTATTTCTTGACGCTACGCACTTCCCGCGCTTGCTGTTCGACGGTCATGTTCTTATGGATGATGCCAATGCCGCCTTCCTGCGCCATCGCGATGGCTAACCGAGCTTCTGTAACCGTATCCATCGCCGCTGAAACCAGGGGTATATTGAGCGCAATAGTGCGGGTCAACTGGGTTTTGATTTCGACTTCGCGTGGCAATACAGTCGAATGCGCGGGCAATAACAAAACGTCGTCAAACGTCAGTGCTTCCTGGATGATTTGCATGATTGTCACCTTGCTACCTGTGAAATAGCGACATATTATACGGTTAAATCAAGCGTTTTCCGTAGAACTAAAATAATTATCGCAATTCCCTAGGGGGAAATTATTGCTGGAACTTACAAACTCAAGTGCATTGAACTCGCGTTCTAAACAAATGTGTAGACCGTTAAAAAACCAGCAACGACTAGCATTGTCAATGAACCTAGAAATAAGGCATCAATAATTCTGACCCAATAGCTTATTCGAGGTGAGTGTAAAAGCCGTATGGCAAAAAACACCAAGTAACAGACAACGACAAAACCGAGTGCGGAAAAAATGTACAAGTCGTCAGCAAGCGTATCCAATTTTGGGTTATTGGGTTTGAGATTGATGATACCTACTAATGCAAGGCTAATCCCCGCCAATGTGCCACTGTTTGAGAGTATTGCCAGCAGTATTTCGCGGGTGTCTGTTATATCGTTGGTATTTTTAAGCACGTTAGTTTTAGTGGGCCTGGTGATTGCTTGAATTAAGGTTTCAGTGTTGATTATTTAGTAGGCTAGCTTGTCTCGCATTTATAATGTTAAGCTCTTGTTCAGGCAAGATCGTTATTCTCTTTAATTGGATAATCTTGATTAAGTAGCAGTGTAAGCCCAATTGTTGAACAACTAATAAGGTTAATTATGTTTTATTATCACTTCCGCCAAATTTCTACTTTTTTGACACTCGTTTTAGTGAGCACCTTGTTGATGCCCAATGCCAATGCCGAAACTATTGATAACCAACGCCCCCGCTCCATTCATGTCAGCGGCACGGGTAAAGTTTCTGTTGCGCCGGACAAAGCGGATTTGACCTTATCGGTAGAAGTTCAGGCAAAAACTGCGGAGGCGGCACGTGCTCAGGCAGCCAATTCTATGGATGCGCTGATAAAGGCTGTTAAAAATGAAGGTGTTGCGGACAAAGATATTCAAACACGGTCTGTTTCGCTTTACCCCAACTATTCACCCGATACGGCCAATAAAATTATCGGCTATCAACTGTCCAATCAAGTCGCTGTTTGCATCCGTGATATTAACAAGGCCAGTGACATTATTGATTCTGCGGTTAAAGCGGGTGGTAATTCGACACGCGTACAAGGTATTAATTTTGGTATCGAGAATCCCAAAGTGGCCTTGGGGAATGCACGTGAAAAAGCTTATGCCGACGCAAAGACCAAGGCTGAACAATATGCTAAATTGGCAAGCGTAACCTTGGGTTCACCTTTACATATCAGTGAAGGCAGCGACATTCCTGCTGCACCTATGCCTTACGGCGAAATGCGGATGATGAAAGCTGCTATGGCGGACGGAGCGTCCACGCCTGTGCAAGTCGGTGAACAAGAAGTTACCGTCACTGTCGATGTGATGTTTGGGATTGAGTAATTAATCTTGTTAAATACCACCATCATTCCGTCGTAACTTGCCAGAACGACAGAATAACTTTCTTACCTAACAGAAAATAAGAACTTGATCTCCAAATCCTGCCTCATTCACCATCCAGACACCGCCGATGCTGCAACCAAGGCATTGTATATCGGCGTGAAGGCACAGTACCAACAGGGCAACCTTACGTTACGGTATGAATTGCAAGGTGACATTGATAAGGTCTTAATTCCTGAACCGCAACAAGCCAGCATGGCGGGTGAATTGTGGCAGCACACCTGTTTTGAAGCCTTCATAGCGGTTGTGGAAGAAGCACCTTATCATGAGTTTAATTTTTCGCCATCTAGTCAATGGGCGGCTTATGCGTTCGATGATTATCGGGCAAAGAAAGCATGGCAAGCTAACCATGCACCTGCCATCCATTTTGCCCGTTCTGACCATCATTTAGTGCTAACCGCCGTGATTAACGAAGCTGATTTGCCCGATAATCCACTCAATCAACCTTATCGGCTGGGGCTTACCGCCGTGTTGGAAACGAAAGCTGGCGAACTTTCTTACTGGGCGCTATTTCATCCATCTGGTAAGCCTGATTTTCACCATCGCAACGGCTTTACCCTATCCCTAAATCTAGCCTGACTTTTCCTACAGCATGAAATTTGGTATTGATCGACTACTTGAAGAGCCTGATTTACGTAAACCGTTGGCTGGAAAACGGGTCGCGTTACTGGCGCATCCGGCTTCAGTCACAGCCGATCTGGCGCATTCGTTAGATGCCTTGGCAAGTTTGCCAGATATTAAACTTAGCGCGGCGTTCGGCCCTCAACATGGCCTACGCGGCGACAAACAAGACAACATGATGGAATCGCCTGATTTTATCGACCCCATCCTGGGCATTCCAGTATTTAGTTTGTATGGAGAGGTGCGCCGCCCCACTGATGCCATGATGGATACTTTCGATATCTTACTGGTGGATTTACAAGATCTCGGTTGCCGTATTTACACCTTTATCACGACCTTACGTTATGTGCTGGAAGCGGCGGCTAAGCATAATAAATCTGTTTGGATACTTGACCGCCCTAATCCTGCTGGCCGTCCCGTAGAAGGTCTAACTTTACGTCCAGGCTGGGAAAGCTTTGTCGGTGCTGGCGCGATGCCCATGCGCCACGGCATGACGATGGGAGAATTGGCGAACTGGTTTATCAGCACTTTAAAGCTGGATGTCGATTGTCAGGTGATTGCTATGCAAAGTTGGGAGCCTGATGCTGCACCCGGTTATGGTTGGCCGCTAGGCGAACGCACCTGGATCAACCCCAGCCCCAATGCGCCCAACCTGTGGATGACCCGTTGCTATGCCGGAACGGTGATGCTGGAGGGCACAACATTATCGGAAGGCCGTGGCACGACCCGCCCCTTGGAATTGTTTGGCGCACCTGACATTGACGCCCGTGCCTTGATAAAAACCATGTTTGATTTCGCCCCACAATGGCTAAAAGGTTCCCGTCTACGCGAATGCTGGTTCGAACCGACTTTCCATAAATATGCCGGACAGCTTTGTTCCGGCGTACAAATCCATGTAGAAGATGCCAGTTACGACCACAACGCTTTCCAACCTTGGCGCTTGCAAGCCCTGGCATTCAAGGCACTGCGCCACCAGCAGCCGGATTATCCCTTATGGCGTGATTTTCCCTACGAGTACGAACTCGACCGTTTGGCAATAGACGTGATTAACGGTTCGCCCTTGCTGCGCGAATGGGTGGATGATAACAATACTCTACCTGAGGATTTAGATAACATCGCGCAAGCGGATGAACGCGCGTGGAAAGAAGAAAGACATCATTTTCTGCTCTATTGAATAACTACTGATTAATTAGTGGTTTTTAAGGGCATTCCCGTAATCATTGCAGCCATCCAATCAAATCCTAATTATCTTCGCTAAATCAATCATTCTCAACTGTTGGTGAGAATATACCTTTGAGCAAGTTAAGATATAAAAATTCCGGTATCATTTTAGCTGCCTAAAGTTTGCTGCGATTGAAATGGAAATGGAAATAAAACAAATTACTGCCATAGACCAAGTTAATAGCGAAGCTTGGAATGCGCTTGTTGGAGATGGCTACCCGTTTATACGTCATGAGTTTTTGTTGGCGCTGGAAGATAGCGGTTGCGTGTCCGAGCAGACGGGCTGGCGGCCGATGCATGTGCTGGTTACCGAAAATGATGAGCTGTTGGCGGGAATGCCGTTGTATCTTAAATCACACTCCCGTGGCGAGTATGTATTTGATAATCAATGGGCTTATGCTTATGAGCAGAACGGGGTAAGTTATTATCCTAAATGGCTGGCTGCGATTCCTTTTACGCCGTGTCAGGGCTTGCGGTTTGCGATCAAAAACCGCGCCGATCAACAGCAAATAACCGAATTACTGGTTGATTGCATCAAAACCCAGTCTGAGTACGAAAATATCTCCTCCTGGCATTGTTTGTTTCCTGTTGGACAACAATTGGAAACATTTCGTGCATTGGGTTTGGCAATTCGTGAAGGCGTACAATTTCAGTGGTTTAATAAAGGATATCGGACATTCGACGATTTTCTAAGCACGTTGAACGCCAGTAAGCGTAAGATGCTGAAACGCGAACGTCGCAAAGTTATCGAGCAAGGCATTGAAATGGTTCAGCTATCAGGTGGGGAAGTCAGTGAGTATCAGTGGCAGGTGTTTTATGATTTTTATCAGATGACGTATCTTAAGCATGGTACGCGGCCTTATCTGAATCTCAATTTTTTCCTGAGCTGTGCTGCGACGATGAGCGACCAACTGCGGTTAGTGTTTGCCCTGAAAGACGGTGCGTATGTCGGTGCGGCACTCAGTTTTGTAGGTAGCGACACCTTATATGGCCGTTATTGGGGCTGTCTTGAGGAATACAACGTGCTACATTTTGAGGCGTGTTACTATCAGGGGCTGGATTATTGCATTGCCAATGGCTTGCAGCGTTTTGATTCCGGCGCACAGGGCGAACATAAAATAGCCCGTGGTTTTGAACCAGTTACGACCTATTCTGCGCACTGGTTTCAAGATGAGCGATTTGCTAAGGCTATAGAGCATTTTTTGGTTAGGGAAAAGAGTGCAGTGACATCTTATAAGGAGGATGCCGCTAGTTACTTACCTTTTAAAAAATGAATGACTTTGTTAGCTTGCTTTATAATATTTACACTATTATTAAAACATCTAGGAAGGTTTGAGTGGCTGATTACAGAAAATACGAATGTGCGGTTTGTGGGCATATATACGATGAAGCGTTAGGTGATCCTGATTCTGATCTTGCGCCAGGCACGTTGTGGGAAGATATTCCAGACGATTGGCGTTGCCCAGAATGTGGCGTAGAAAAAAGTGATTTTGAGTTAATGGATTGATTGCTTTAACTAATCTATTTATGGGAATTTCTTAAAATTTAAAAAACCCCTTCTACCTTTGGGCATAAGTATCTACACAAGTATCTGCCCCTTCTCCCTTGAGGGAGAAGGTTGGGATGAGGGGAATATAAACAGTTGATTTTATTCTCCTCACCCTAACCCTCTCCAGCAGGAGAGGGGGCTTGGTGATTTGGCAACCCATTTTTTGTTATATTGAAAAGTTGTGTAGATACTTATGCCCTTTGGGAGAGGGGATTTTTAGAGGTTTCCTTATAACAATAATAACTAAGGGGGCAGCATGAACATTGTCATTGTTGGATCAGGTATAGCAGGGGTGACGTTCGCCGAAAAATATCGGGCGCTGTCGCCTAATGCCGATATTGTGTTGGTGACTAATGAACATGACGGCTACTACTCCAGACCCTTACTGTCCCGTGGCTTTACCAAAGCCGATATTGAGCAGTCCATCATCCTGAAAACGTTCGCCAAGCTGCGTGAAAATGGCATTGATGTAATTGCTGGTTCGGTTGTGGCTGCGATTGACCGCATTGCTAAAACCATTGCCATCGACGGCCCAGGCCAGGAGAAATCCTTGGCTTACGACAAGTTGATTTTGGCGCAAGGTTCAGCGGCCTTCATACCCCCGCCATTTCGTCCTTACGAAAAATTGTTCTACAGCTTGAACAGCCTGATCGACCTAAAAGCCATGCGGAAATTCCGCCAGCCGTTCTTAAACCAGAACAAGCATCCGCATTGGGCGATAGTCGGCGGCGGCTTGATCGGTTGCGAAGTCGCATCCGATTTGGCGGTAGCGGGCGATAAGGTGACGATTTATCACGCCATGGATCGCTTAATGGAACGGCAATTGGTGGCAGAAGATTCAACTTCGTTGCTTAAAGTACTGCAAACATCGGGTGTTGAGGTGTTGCTGAATCAATCGGTACAAAGCTTTGCCGAAGAAGGCGGAAAAGTGTGTGTATTAACGGATGTAACATCCGAGTTTGATGCAGTCATCGTCGCTTGCGGCTTTTTGCCCCGTACCGAATTGGCGCAACTGGCGGATTTGAATTCAGGCAGAGGCATAAAAGTAAATGCTTATATGCAGACCAACGATGAAGCCATTTTTGCTCTGGGTGATGGGGCGGAACTGCCTGATGGTAAGCTGTACGCCTACATCCTGCCTATCCGTAGCCAAGCCCTGTGGTTAGCGAATTATCTGGCAGGGCAGGAGCAAGCCGCGTGGTCGCCCGCACCGTTTTCGACCAAGGCCAAGGTGCATGGGTTTGAGGCGGGGCATGCTTATAATCTGTAGTTAGGCAATATGAAAAAACGACACCCTGATTGGATCAAGTATCAAAGTGAGGCTAGAGAAAGAAGAACCCTATTTATTGCCGAGCTCGATGAAGCGGCAAAGAAAGAAATTGTAGACGGATGGGTTAAAGAATGTAGCCCTGAGGATACTTCTGCAATACACAGTGAGTTCGTACGTCAGCTTTCGATATGCATGTATGACCCAAACTTAGGTTGGGAAATGATTCTCAGGATATTCAATTCCACAGATAACAAACTTTGCCATTTAAGGCTTGGTGCTTGGCATCTTGAATCGTGGCTGGCTATTCATAGAAGTTCTGTGATTCCCCGAGTAGAAAATATGGCTTCATCAAATTTGCTTTTTCGCAGACTATTATCCTGTGTGTACCAGAACGATCTATCCAGTGTCGAATATGAAAGAATAAAATTAGCGGCTATTTATGATGGATACTTCGATGATCTATCAAACTCAAATGCCTAACAAAAAAATAAAGGGGATGGTTAAAAGTGCGTAGGATGCGGTGAACAGAGTGAACCGCATCCTACGCGAAACTCGAATGACGCGGCTCGTACCCCATCGCATCCTACACTCCTCAATTTATTAACAATGTCCCAACACCGCTACCCTGATCCTGACATCGCCGCCGTTTACCGCGTTATTTACGAGCGCCGCGACGTACGGCATTTCTTGCCTGATCCGGTTAACCCAGAAGTTTTCAGCCGCTTGCTGGATGCCGCGCACCATGCGCCCAGCGTGGGTTTTATGCAGCCGTGGCGGTTTGTCCGTATCAGTGATTCCAGCTTGCGTAAGGACATCCACGATCTGGTCGAACAGGAACGGATTCAGACTGCCAAAGCCTTAAATGAACGTGAAGATGAATTCATGAAGCTGAAAGTTGAAGGTATCTTGGAATGCGGCGAAGTATTGGTTGCTGCTTTATGTGATCGGCGCGAAGAGTATGTGTTTGGTCGTCGGACTTTGCCGGAAATGGATCTGGCTTCCTTATCTTGTGCAATACAAAATATGTGGCTCGCTGCCAGGGCGGAAGGATTGGGCATGGGCTGGGTGTCACTGTTTGAACCGCAAGCCTTGAAAGCGTTGTTGAATATGCCGGAAGACAGCCACCCCGTGGCTATCTTATGTTTAGGTCATGTGGAAAAATTTTACGATAAACCCATGCTGGAGCAAGAACAGTGGGCGGAACGCAAAGACATCAATGATTTACTCTTTGAAAATACCTGGAACAGTCCGTGCCGCTAGACTTCATTATTAATCCGGTCTCCTCACGGATAAAGCCTGACCTACAAGCCAAAATCGACCAAAAAACCAAGCCGCTTGGCGCGTTAGGGCAATTAGAAAGCCTCGCGCTGAAAATCGGCTTGATCCAAAACACACTCGCACCTAAGTTAACTAAGCCGACTATTCTTATTTTTGCCGGAGATCACGGCATCGTAGAATCCGGTGTGAGCACGTATCCGCAATCGGTTACCGCACAAATGGTAGCCAATTTTTTATCGGGCGGTGCGGCGATTAGCGTTTTTGCTAGGCAACACAGCTTGGATTTGATGGTTGTTGATGCGGGGGTGAATGCTGATTTGCTTAGTCACCCCCAATTGATTGATGCAAAAATAGCTAAGGGCACAAAAAACTTCCTCACTGAACCTGCAATGACTTCAAGCCAGTGCGAAACAGCCATACAAAAAGGCGCGGAATTGGTCATGCAACAACATCAGGTAGGTTGCAACTGCATTGGTTTTGGTGAAATGGGCATCGGCAATACGTCATCAGCGGCACTGCTCGTACATTGCTTGGCCGACATGCCCTTGGCGCAATGCGTCGGTCGCGGTACGGGCTTGGACGATAGCCTTATGCGGCATAAGCATGACGTATTGCAACAAGCCTTGGATTTCCATAACGGGTTGATTCCGTTCATGGTTCGACGACCAACGGAAGTGCCTGTGGTGCAAGCTCAGGACGAACGGAATCAACCCACCACCGTTCGTCCTGAGCCTGTCGAAGGACTTAAACAGAATTCCCCAGACATTACAGAACCATTGGACGTACTGGCTACTTTCGGCGGTTTTGAAATCGCCATGATGATGGGGGCTTACCTCAAGGCCGCCGAGTTGGGAATGCTGATCCTGGTCGATGGCTTTATCGCCAGTGCCGCGCTGCTCGTGGCTTACAAATTGTATCCGGCTGTGCTGGATTATTGCGTGTTTAGCCACGTTTCATCCGAGCAAGGCCATCAAGCCTTATTGGCAACCCTCAATGCCAAGCCATTGCTGAACTTAGAATTACGCTTGGGTGAAGGCTCAGGTATTGCACTCGCTTACCCCTTAGTCCAGTCAGCGGTGTTGTTCTTAAACGAGATGTCCACGTTTGCTGATGCTGGGGTCGATTGCTCAACTCAAAGTTAATGTTTTGCTTCGTATCAACTTAGCGCGATAATCACATAATACTTCAGAAGGATCAATTATGACTACCAGCCAAGAACTTTATCAACAAGTTAGCCATTTATCACCCATGGACAAATTACGTTTAGCTGAACTGTTGCTTGCAGATTTAGATAACCCAGACCCTGAAATAGATGCTATTTGGCGTGAAGAAGTACAAAAAAGATGGCGAGGCTATAAAGGTGGGGGGCTAAAAACAGTAAGCTATGAGACGGTCATGCAGAAATACAAATGAAAATAGAATTTTTTGAAATCGCTTAAGTTGAATTGGATCATGCTTTTGAATGGTATGAAATGCAGCAGAAAAATTTAGGCATACAGTTTTTAGATGAGTTTGATGCTGCAGTTAGAAGAATTGCCTCTTATCCTGAGGCCTTTGTTTTGATTGGGGGAAATGTCAGGCGTTGCCTGATTAAGCGTTTTCCTTATGGTATTTTGTATGCGCTGGATGCCGATAAAATCATCGTCATAGCAGTGGCGCATTTGCATCGAAAACCTGACTATTGGATAACGCGAAAGTGGTAAAAAACGCAGGGCATTTTTGCAACGGTTGTTTGGGCGCATCAGCGTAGGTGCGTTACCTCTACAATCAACAAATTATGTCCCACTTAAAACTATTTTTCCTAGCCCTTAGTTTTTATACCCGACTTCCTGCACCCAAAAACCAAGACTACAGCCAGTTGCCGCAAGCCAGTATTTACCTGCCTCTGGTCGGCTGGGTGGTGGGTGGTTTAACGGGATTGTGCTTTTATCTGGCAACCATGTTGTGGGCGCAAACAACCGCCGCAATACTGGCTTTAATTGCAGGGATTTTGCTCACAGGCGCATTTCATGAAGACGGCTTTGCGGATGTTTGCGACGGTTTTGGTGGCGGGTACGATAAGCAACGCATCTTGGAGATCATGAAAGATTCACAGATTGGCGCGTATGGTGCGCTTGGTTTGGTGTTGTTGATGTCCTTAAAAATCAGTTTGCTCAGTTCGCTTCCCGCAACATCTGTACCTTTCATATTGTTTGCCGGACATAGCTTAAGTCGATTGCAACCACTACTACTTATGCACCATTACGACTACGCTAGAATTCACAACAGCAAGGGCAGCGCGGCAGCATATAAACCTAGCACGAAAGAATTATTCTTTGCGAGTACGTTCGCCGTGTTCCCGTTAGTGCTGCTCCCTTTGCAGTGCGGTTTAGCAATCCCATTCATCTTTTTGGTCAACTGGCGACTGGGTTGCTATTTCCATCGACACATCGGCGGTTATACCGGCGATTGCCTGGGAACTTGCCAACAGATGGCAGAAGTTGTTTTTTTCCTCAGCATCAGCGCATTGTGGACATTTATCTAATCCGCCATACCAAGACACAGACTGTGAACGGTTTGTGTTATGGTCAAACCGATGTTGAATTAGCGGATAGTTTCATCGCTGAAGTACAGCTTATACATGAAAAATTACCTAAGTTATCTGAAGATTGTTTGATAATCAGCAGCCCACTAGCACGTTGCGTAAAATTAGCGCAGACTTTTTCCAAGCCGATTGAAACCGATGATCGCTTACAGGAAGTAAATTTTGGCGATTGGGAAAATCAGCGATTTGACGATATAGAACCGAGCTTATTAAAAAAGTGGACGGAAAATTTTGTGACAATGCCGCCGCCCAATGGCGAAAATTTCAGTGATTTATGCCGTCGTACTGGCAGTTTTTGGGATGAATTACTCGCACAAAAACAAGCGGAGCAAGTGTTTCTCATCACTCATGCGGGGGTAATCCGTGCGCTGTTTGCTCATGTGTTGCAACTGCCATCAGCGAACGCCTTTAAGTTAAGGGTCGATGTTGGTTCGGTACATAAGTTGCAACACATCAATGATTACACCTACATTCATTACATCAACCATTAAATACACTCGCTAGCCGTTTTTGGCACCAGTTCCGATGTCGGAAAAGTTCAATAAACAGAGAGTTATATCGGTTTTATTGGTATTATCGCTTGCAATAGTAAAGCTGAGATTCGGCAATCTTCCTGTAGAGGTAAAGGAAAACAGAAACTTAGATAAACTTCTGGGCATATTTTAGAATCATGAAAACATTATTTATCGGCGGGATCAAAAGCGGCAAATCGCGTCTTGCTGAAGCCTACATTCTGGAACAGGCAAAACAAAAGCCTTATTATCTGGCAACCACAGAGTTTATTGATGACGAAATGCGTCAGCGTATCGCAATCCACCTACTACGTCGGGAAGGTTGTTTTATTACCATAGAAGAGCCAATCCAATTGCTGAATATTTTAAGGGATTGTCCTGGTCCAGTGTTAATAGAATGTGTGTCTATGTGGTTGAATAATATGCTTTACCATAAAAAAACAGAGGATAGTATTTTGCAGGAATTGACAGACGTAATGGCGTTATCTTCGGATATGGTATTTGTGCTAAATGAAGTCGGGTTAGCTGTCATTGCTGATAATCCGTTAGCCCGCCAATATGTCGATCTATCGGGTAAAGTAGGCCAATTGTTGGGAGAGCGGTGTGAGCAGGTGTTTTTTTGTTGTGCCGGCTTGTCGATACCTTTAAAGTGTTAGCTATTTTGCGAAAGCGGGTACAATTTATTTATTGATATTTATTGATATTTATTGATATTTATTGATATTTATTGATATTTATTGATATTTATTGAAGTGTAGCTATATTTAAAGCGTTCATAACTTAACTGTGTTGTTAGTCCATATTTTCGCCATGTTTGAAGCTCATTAAGTGGGTAGGTTGCAGTTGGGTTAGTCGGTACACAACTCATTTAGCTGGTATGTGGCGACATGGGATTAAGAGATAGAGTGCAATTTGCGCTTAAAATTAAAGAATAAGAAGAACTGGTGTGCTGTATTTTGGCTTCGCTGCTTAATTATTTAAGAGGATTGTTTTGTGCAATATACGAAAATATTAATTACTGCGTTTTTGACGGTCATGCTCTTGGAAGGCTGCAATATTAACCCTATGCCCATCAGTTCTGATGAGCGACTAGCGAGCATGGCGCAAGATCAAGTGGAAATGTATGCCAAGCAAGAGCCCATTACAAGGCCGCTGACCCTCTACGATGCTTTAGCCCGCGCCCTTAAATACAACTACGACCATCGGCTCACCGTTATGGAAGCGGTACTTCAGGATACCCAGCTTGAGGTCGCCACCCTCAACATGCTGCCTAAACTGACCGCCAATGCGGGTTACCAGTTTAGGGAAAAGAAGTTGGGTTCATCAAGTGAAGATTACTTTACTGGCGGAAATGCCCTAAGCAACTCCCGTTATGCTACCTCCCAGGATGCCAGTCGTGGCATCGCCGATTTGACCTTCGCCTGGAATGTATTGGATTTCGGTGTCAGTTACTTTCAGGCGAAACAGCAGGCTGATCGTATCCTAATTGCTCAGGAACGTCGCCGCAAAGTCGTCAACAACCTTATCAAGGAAGTTCTCCAGGCGTATTGGAGTACCAATATCGCTGACCGCTTGTTGCCGGGGCTTGAGCCCGTTCTGGCAGAAGCTGAGCGCGCGCTGGTCGTCAGCAGGACGATTGAAGGCGACCGTTTGCAACCGATTATCAGTGTCCTTGAATACCAACGCAGCCTGCTGCGGATTATCGACCAGCTTAAGAAGCTCAGGGCCGACTTATTGATTGCTAAACCTAAGCTGGCTGGATTGATCAATGCCCCCGCACATTCCAACTTTCTCCTGGCACAGCCTGCTGTAACCCCTGAACCGCCCGAACTTAAAAACAGTGTTGAAGAGCTCGAAAATCTAGGCTTGTTTTATCGTGGCGATTTGAGGGAAGAAATCTACCAAGAGCGCATCAGCCGAGCCGATGTTTGGAAAGAAATGCTGAAAGTGTTGCCAGGGCTCACGATCCCGATAGGTTTAAACTTTGATTCTAACTCCTTCCTGATAAATAACTTCTGGATGGAAGCAGGCGCGCGAACAACCATAAATCTGGTGAATTTAATTGCCGCCCCTAAAATATGGGATTCTGCGCAAACTCAAGTGGAGGTCGCCAGAACTCGCCGTAAAGCACTCAGCGTAGCTGCTGTGGTTCAGATCAATGTCGGTTACCAACAGTATCTCAAAGCCTTGGATAGCTACAAAAATGCTAAGGAACTGAACAAGATTGATGAAAGTATTTCTACAGTCATGTCCAACAATGCAGCAAATGATGCCGGTTCAGAGCTAGAACGTATCCATGCATCTACTGCTGCCTTGGCTTCTCAGCTTGAAAAAGAGCAAAGTTTGGCGGATGTGTATGGGGCTATGGGTAACATCTATGCTTCTATTGGCCTCGATCCGGCCACCGGTGGCATAGAGCATGTGACTGTCCGTGCGTTGGCGGTACAGTTAGAGAAAACCCTGGATAGCTGGTATAAAGGCAATTTGCCTAAGCTGCCAGTAATGGCTAAGGCTTCTGTTCCCCTCGGCAATTCCGTCAAGCAAAGTGGAAAATGAAAAAAAGCCATGTTGTTACGATGCTGTTTGTTGCATTAATACAGGCGATTCCGGTATTTGCGGAGGGTATTGAGTTAGTGCCGGAGGCTCTTGACAAGCAGGGTGAAATATCCAAAATTGAAGATCAGCTTCCTGAGCAAAATGGGGAACACACAGGTGCAAACACCGAGCAACTTTTAAGGGCGCAGATAAAGGCACGGGAGAGTACCCAGATATCCAGTGAAATGTCTGGTCGTATTACCCAGCTTAAAGTGCGCGATGGAGAGCGGTTCAGTGCGGGACAGGTTTTGGTTGGTTTTCACTGTTCTTTGGAAGAAGCCCAGCTCAGTAAGGCCAAAGCGACATTGGAAAAAAAGAGAAAGACGCACGAAGTCAATCAGAAATTAGAAAAGTTGAATTCAATAAGTACCTTGCAGCTTGCGGTTTCCAAGACTGAAGAAGACGAAGCTAAGGCGGATGTCCGTGTGACGCAAACAATGCTTGAGCGATGTACAATTAAAGCACCGTTTTCAGGTAAGGTAGTGGAGGTTACGGCCAGAGCTTATCAATCGGTACGTGAAGGTGAGCCGTTATTGGAGATAATCAACGAAAAAGATCTGGAAGTTGAATTTATCGCACCATCCCGAACATTGCCGCAGCTTAAGCCCGGCAAGACCTTTAAGGTAACGCTTGATGAAACCACTAAAACCTACAAGGCCAGCATAATCAGGCTAGGAGGACGAGTGGATCCAGTTAGTCAAACTATCAAAGTTTATGGTCGCATTACGGACAATTCCGCTGAGTTGTTACCCGGCATGAGTGGTGCCATACAGCTTACCCATCCGAGTGAGTGAACGTTTAAACAATCAATTAATCCGGTTAACGCTTCTGTTGCAACTGGAAAGTAGGGCAAGACAAGCACCTGTTAAGGAGCTGCCTTATGTGTTAGTTAATGAAACCGCTGAGTTGATACCCTATCGGCAGGCGGTACTTTGGCAAAAAGATGTTGCCCGAATAGAAGCTGTTTCGGGTGTTGTTAAGCCGGAACAAAATAGCCCTTATGCACTGTGGCTAACGTCGGTATTAAAGCAGATAGACCGTAGCGAAAATGCGCGCCAACCCGCCTCATTCACGGCTACTGATTTAGCACCAGAGCTTGCCAAAGATTGGGCTGAATGGTTGCCAGAACATGGCCTCTGGATGCCTTTATTTGCCCCTTCCGGAGTAAGATATGTTTTGGCTTTATTTAGGGAAGAAGCCTGGAACGAGGCGGAAATTCACCTGCTTTCCTATCTTGCAGAAGCCTATGGTCATGCTTTTTCACTGGGTGAAGCAGCAAGCCCATCCATACCTTGGCAAGATCGGCTTAGGGCGCGCAGAACGCAGTTAATCATCGGAGGCTTGCTATTGCTAGCCCTATTTTTCCCTATCCGACAGTCCGTGTTGGCTGAAGCTGAGGTTATTCCAAGGCAACCGCATTTGGTTCGTGCGCCACTTGAAGGGGTCGTTGAAACGTTTTATGTAAAACCTAATGAGATCGTCAAAGTTGGCCAAAAACTGTTTTCGCTAGATAGGGCGGAATTGCGCAGCCGATTGGAGGTTGCTAGTGAGAAACGTGATATTGCCCAGACGGAATATCTACAAACGACTCAGCAAGCCATGCTGGATCCAACTGTGAAACATGAATTAGCTGGGTTGAAAAGCAAATGGCAGCAGGAATCAGCAGAAGTCGATTATGTGCGGACTCTGCTGCACCGATGTGATGTTAACGCCACGATGGAGGGCGTGACTGTATTTGATGATCCCAATGATTGGTTGGGTCGTCCTGTTACCCAGGGCGAAAAAATCCTTGCCGTTTCCGATCCCAAGTCTGTGGAGCTTGAAATTCGTTTACCTATGGAAGACTTGATTGTTTTGGAGGCAGGGGATGAGGTGTTGTTTTTCTCCAATATTACGCCCCACCATCCGCTGGAAGCTAGGCTCAATTATTTCAGTTACCGCGCTTCACCAACGCCATCTGACGTGATGGCCTATCGTCTTAAGGCAACATTTGCAGAAAAAGAAGAATTACCACGCCTGGGTTATCATGGCACAGCCAAATTGTACGGTACGCGTAGACCTTTTATTTTATGGTTATTGCGTAAGCCGATTCAGACCTTGCGCTTATGGCTGACCTGGTAATTAGCGGCGGTCAAGAAAAAGCTAAGGCCATGCCTTGGTTGATGCTGCGCGAAGACTTGGCGCTCATTCAAGGTCCCCGTGCTTATGATGGTTTCCCCACTTGGACATTATATGATCCGGCAGTACATCGTTATTATCGAATTGGTTGGCTGGAGTTTGAATGCTTGCACCGTTGGAGTATGGGTAATGCCGAACAAATCGCAGCAGCTATAGAAAAAGAAACGCCGATTGATGTCGAGGTAATGGATATCGAACAATTTGTTGAGTTTCTAGCAAAAAATCAGCTAGTTAAGCCGCTAGGAAAAGAATCTAGTGGACGTTTTGCCTATCTGCGCCATGCTTCAAAGCGGGGGGTTTGGACGTGGTTGTTGCATAACTACTTGTTCATGCGCGTGCCTTTATTAAAGCCAGACCGTTACCTGCAAAAGGCTTTGCCCGTGATAGATTTCTTTTTTCAGCGCAGTTTCATAGTCATGCTTTTTTTAGGTGCTTGTCTTGCGCTTGCTCTAGTTGCCCAGCGCTGGAGTGAGTTTAGCCATAGCTTTTTGTATACGCTAACACCAGAAGGCATATTGGCTACTATGGGGATGATGTCCCTATCAAAAGTGGTACATGAGCTAGGCCATGCTTTTGCAGCTAGCCACTTCGGTTGCCGAGTTCCTGCTATGGGTGTGGCTTTATTGTTAGGTATGCCGGTGTTATGGACGGATGTCACCGATGCTTGGCGGTTGCCCAGAAGGTCTGATCGGCTCACTATTGATGCTGCTGGCATGGTGGCCGAATTAACCCTTGCTGTGTTGGCTACGCTGCTATGGACGATGCTCCCAGATGGCCCGTTGCGTAGCGGCAGTTATCTGTTGGCAAGTACCGCATGGGTAATCACACTCGGCATTAATCTTAATCCGTTCATGCGTTTTGATGGCTATTATCTACTCGTTGATGCCCTGGATATTCCAAACTTACAAGACCGATCTTTCGCGTTGGCGCGTTGGCGGCTTAGGGAGGCTCTATTCGGATTTGAAATAGAACCACCGGAACACTTCCCAAATAAGCGGCAACAGTTTCTTAATATTTACGCGTACAGTGTTTGGATTTACCGGCTGATCTTGTTTACCGGTATTGCTTGGGTGGTTTATTACTTCTTCTTCAAAGCGTTAGGATTAGCCTTATTTGCCGTAGAAATTGGCTGGTTTGTTGTCAAACCCATTGTCAAAGAGGTGTGTGTTTGGCGGGAATTGATCGTCGCACGGGGTACGGCTCTTCGTCCGCGTCCAGCGTGGCTTGTGCCGATTATATTGTTAGCGCTTTTGTTTATACCTTGGCAGTCTCATCTTTTTGTGCCGGGCTTATTAAGGGCAGAAGCCGAATATACCATTTACTGTATTGAAGCCGCCCAGGTACAGGAAGTTTTAGTAAAAGAAGGCGCTAGTGTAAAAACCAATCAAATTTTAGTGAAGTTGGCTTCTCCGGATGTAGACTACAAAATACTGGCTGCACAGCTAAAATTGACAGAGCTGACGGAAAGGTTGTCATCACAAAGTCTAGAATTAAAATTGGCACGGCATAACCCCAAAGATTATGAAGAACTCCAGTCAACCAGGGCAGAATTGACAGGATTAAAAGCAGTAAAAGATAAGCTCACGGTGCGAAGCACCTTTGCCGGACGTGTTAGGGATTTGTCGGATGTGCTTCGTCCAGGAGAATGGCTGGCAAAAGATGAGCCATTGGGTATTATTGAGAACCCAAGAGCCTCTGTTATCGCTTATGTAGAAGAAGCCGATTTGGCAAAATTACAACTGGGCAGCGAAGGCCGATTTTATCCAGAAGGAGGTGACTTATCACCATTCCCAGTAAAGATAACAAGTATTGACAGTGCAGGAACCCGCGAATTGAAAGTAGAGGAACTGGCATCGAATTTTGGTGGCGGCATTGCCGTAAGGCCGGATAAAGACAAACACCTCATTCCAGAACAAGGCGTTTATAGAGTCGTTATGCAAACGGAAATGTCAGGGCTATCCCAAACCAGCACCATTCGTGGCAGATTGTCTTTATCGACGGTGGCGGAAAGCATCGCTACTAGGTTGATGCGTTTATCTGTTGTGGCTGTCATTAAAGAAAGTGGCTGGTAGCGAAAAGAGGTAGGTGTGTATTTTAAAATCAATGGGTTGCCAAATCACCAAGCTCCCTCTCCCGCTGGAGAGGGTTGGGTTGAGGAGAATAAGATCATCTGTTTATATCCCCCTCATCCCGACCTTCTCCCGAAGGGAGAAGGAGCTGCCTACCATTTGACTTAAGGGAACTTCCAATAATCCCCTCTCCCTCTGGGAGAGGGCTAGGGTGAGGGATATAATTGCTTGATTTTATTACCCTCATTCCGGCCTTCTCCCAGAGGGAGAAGGAGTTTTTTGAATTTTTAGAGATTCCCTTAAGCATCTTGCTAATCAGCTAAAATTTTTTAAATAGAGCAAAGCTCGTTATATTGTGTAAATGTTGCTATGTTGATCACAGATAAGGCCAGACAAGTATGATGTAATGAGGCGAACGTAAAGTAGGGTGCGCTATGCGCACCAATAGACAGATTTCCACGCAGTAGGCAATTCAACGTGGGGCGGACTAACATCCTAATGTCGTTAAGTGAAGTGATTTAGTACCTTCTCTCTGAGGGCATAAGTAGCTACACAATTTTTTAATATAACAAAAACAATTGGTTGCTAAATCACCAAGCCCCCTCTCCTACTGGAGAGGGTGGGGTGAGGAGAATAAAATCAACTGTTTATACCCCCTCATCCCGACCTTCTCCCTCAAGGGAGAAGGGGCAGATACTTGTGTAGATACTTATGCCCAGAGGGAGAAGGTTTTTTGAATTTTTAGAGACACCTTAAAGTGATAGAACAATATCTTTAATAGCGGTAAAACATTGGAAAATAGTTACTTAGAGACTAATATTAAGGTGAGCTAAATAGTTTGCCAAAAAATACTTTTAACACAACCAACCTTGGTGCTGCGGTCATGAAAAAAAAGTCTAATAATCTTCCTAAATCGAACAAGAAAGCTTCAGCTAGTTCCATGCGTCTGGCGCTGGAAAATCGATTATTATTTGACGGCGCTATAGTAGCGACGGCCACCGAGGTTGTGGACGATAAAGCGGCTCAAGACCAGCAAGCAAGCAAAGATATAAAACCAGATTCAGTACCAGATGCTGGTGTAGAGTCAGGTGATGCTCATGTTACTTTTGGCAGCTTTATGGATGCCGAAAGAGTTGTGCAGCAACCACTGGCTATCACATCGGCTGCTTCAGCAGGAAATTCAGATGCCCCCACCTTATTTGTGGTTGATTCGCGTGCAGAAGGTCTTCACGAGTTACTAACAAATCCACCGGCGAATACTCAAATAAAAGTATTGGATACAGGCCGTGATGGTTACCAACAAATAGCAGAAATATTGCAGGATCGGGGCAATACTACCAATTTACACGTATTAACCGCTGATCTTGGCGGCAAACAATGGCTGGGTTCCAGCCAGATCACATCAAATATTACTGCAATAAACAGCAGCAATCTTGTCGATTGGGGTGATGGTTTGGTTGCTGATGCCAATATTGTTTTTCACGGTCGGGAATTAATCAATAACTCATGGCTGACTCACGTCAACGCCTTGACGGGTGGGCAGGCTAGTTGGACGCGAGATAGCGCGGTCGAAGTCAATAAAGCGGCTACCACCGAAACATCTGTCATCACAAAAGAAACCAAGCCAAGCGATCAGCATGAAAAGACTCCCGCCGCTGTTGCAAACGTCGAAACGCACACCGTTAAATCGCTAATCTTCGTTGATTCAACCGTAGCTGATTATCAAGTTCTGCTGAAAGACATTGATTCTAATTCAACCGTCATACTGCTTGATCCTAACAAAGATGGCGTTGAGCAAATTGCCAAAATTGTATCCCAATATGACAATATTGATGCAATCCACATCATATCGCATGGCAACGCCGGACATTTAAATCTGGGGTCGTCGGTGCTTGATAAAACTAATATGCAAGGACAATATGCCGATCAGTTGGCCTTGATTAGTCGGCATTTGTCTACCAATGCCGATATATTGGTTTATGGCTGTAACTTTGGTGAGGGTGAAATTGGCGGTCGGGCAGCCAATACATTGGCGATTCTAACAGGTGCCGATGTTGCCAGCTCAACAGACTTAACCGGTAGCAGCGATCAGGGTGGCGATTGGGATCTTGAAGCAAGAACAGGGGCTATCGAGGCATTGGGTATTGAAGCGCCGCTGTGGGCCGGCTTACTTGCTAAAACTAACACGGGTCAATGGGCTGTCGCGGGTGCAGCTCCAACCCAAACGGCTACCAATACCACAGACGGCGTTGTAACAACCGTTACCTTGAAGGATGGAACGTCAGGCTGGACAGGTGTCGCGGGTGGGGCAGGCATTACATTAAACAATATCCTTGCATTTGATAACAATGCCCAGGGCGGTCCATCACTAACGACCATATTTGATGCTGGAGCAGCTAGGGGTAGTGCGACGATAACCTTTAGCTTTAGTGTGCCGGTAACCAACCCGATAATACATATTGACCGCTTGGGTGGGGTGCTTGATCCAGATGGCGCGGGGCCGCTTCCTGGACGGTCAACCAGTGCTCAGCTAACGCTCACCTCTGGAGGAACGTTGGTAAAACTGACAGGTCCCAGCCATTTTGTAGTTAGTGGGACTACCATTAACCGTACACTTGACCAAGTTGTTGCTTCAAACGGCGAATCAAGTCTTACCGGCACTCTTGGTACTGCGGCGGGCAGTGTTCAAGTAACTGGCACGTTTTCATCGGTTTCGTTTCGTTTGGACGACATGGTTAACTTAACACCGGGAATCGGTTGGACGGGCGATGGAATTGAATTTGCGGTGGCTGTAGATGCGCCGCCAGTCGCCCAAAACGATGCCTTCACAATCGCTGAAGATGCCAGTTTGTCGGGCAATCTCTACGCTAATAACGGTTCAGGGGTCGATAGTGATATACGTGGTGATACCATGACTATCAACCGAATTAATAATGCGGTTTATACGGTAGGTGGTCCAATTGCACTTGCTAATGGCACACTTACCATTACAAACGCTACAACTGGCGCATTCACCTTTGTACCTAATGCCGACTTCAACGGTACCCAAGCTTTTACGTATACCATCACAGATGCTAATGGGGGAACTTCCACAGCAACATCAACCATCACCGTAACCCCCGTCGCTGATATTGTGCCAGATACGTTAACCTTTAATGAAGGTGGCTCAATTACCTACAACCCTATCACGGGTACCAACGGAGCATCGGCAGACAACTTCGAAGGCACCACGCCACAGATAACTAAAATCGCTAACACTAACATCGCTGTGGGCGGTTCTGTGGCTGTTCTCAATGGGACAGTAACCTTGGCGGCAGGTAACCTTCTGACCTTTACCCCAACCAATCCTGATTTCAATGGAACTACGACTTACACATATACAGTGTTATCGGGAGGGGTCACAGAAACGGCAACGGAAACAATTAACGTCACGGCTGTTAATGATGCGCCGACAGTTACTATGCCTGCACCGTTAACCGGATTTGAAGATACGTCGTTAACGGTAACTGGCATATCGTTTGCCGATATCGATGCAGGAAATAATGGTATTCAGGTGACGTTAAATATCCCAGTTGGTAGGGGCACGTTAAGCTGGACTGGTGCTCCTTTTACAGGTGTCGATCCCACTTCTACATCAACCAATTTAGTATTGAATGGTAGCTATGCGGCTATAACTAACGCTATTGCTAATAACGCGTTAAGATTTATTCCAGCTCCCGATTTTAATACCTCAATATCGGGGCCAATTACGTTAACTGCTTATATTAATGACAACGGCAACACAGGGACGGGCGGCCCCATAACAACCAGTGCTACCACCACTATCACGGTAACTCCGGTGGCAGATATCGTTGCTGATAATCTGACAACTAATGCTAACACCCCCTTAATATATAATCCAATTGCTGGCACTAATGGGGCATCGATAGATAATTTTGAAAATACTCCAGCAATAACTGCTATTAATGGCATAGCTGTTTCTGTAGGTGTTCCAGTAACTGTAGCAAATGGTACTGTTACTTTAAGTGCAGGTAATATCTTAACCTTTACACCAACAACTAACTTCACTGGCACAACTACTTACGAGTATACGGTAACATCGGGTGGCGTTACTGAAACAGCAGCCGAAACTATCACAATCCCTCCTCAAATTAACATCAATGATATAAGCTTCAATGAAGCGGCGGGAACCGCAACGTTTGCCGTTACGCTTAGTTCGGCAAGTAGCCAGGTAGTAACGGTAGGTTATAGTACTGCTAACGGTACAGCTATCGCAGGTAGTGATTACACAGCGGCTACTGGAACTTTGACGTTTGCGGCGGGTATTACGACTCAGTTTGTCACGGTGTCGATTACCGATGACACTGTGTATGAAGGGGCGATTGGTGAAACTTTCAACGTAAATTTAAGCGGCGCGACCAACGCTACTATTGCCGATGCTTTAGGGATTGGCACCATCACCGACAACGACGGCACCCCGACCCTAAGCCTCACCGGCCCCGCCGCCGTCAACGAAGCCGCCGGCACCCTGACCTACACCGTCACCCTGAGCAACCCCAGCGCCAGCGCCGTCACCGTCAACTACACCACCACCGACGGCACCGCCGTGGCCGGTAGCGACTACACCGCCAGCACCGGCAGCCTGACCTTCGCCGCTGGCGAAACCAGCAAAACCATCACCGTCGCCATCACCGACGATAGCGTCTATGAAGGCCCCGAAAGCTTCAGCGTCGACCTGTCCGGCCCGACCAACGCCACCATCACCACCGGCACCGTCGCCACCACCATCAACGACGACGGCACCGGCAGCCTGCCCAATGGCGGCACCGCCACCGACGACCGCCCCCAAGTCGGCAGCGTCAGCAGCCCGACCGTCGTCGAAGGCACCGGCCTTGACTTTACCGTCACCCTGACCCACGCCAGCACCACCGCCACCACCGTCACCCTGGCGCCGGCTTCCGGCACGGCGACCCTTGGCACCGACACCGGCGCCTTATTGGTCAGCTTCGACAACGGCGCCACCTTCGTCCCCGTCGTCGGCAGCAGCGTCCTCGTCCCGATTGGCGCCACCAGCTTCATCGTGCGCATCCCCACCGTCGACGACGGCACCAGCGAGCCCAGCGAAACCCTGACCCTTGGCGCCAGCACCGCCCAGAACGCCAGCCCCGTCACCGGCCTCGGCACCATCACCGACAACGACGGCACCCCGACCCTAAGCCTCACCGGCCCCGCCGTCGTCAACGAAGCCGCCGGCACCCTGACCTACACCGTCACCCTGAGCAACCCCAGCGCCAGCGCCGTCACCGTCAACTACACCACCACCGACGGCACCGC